>NZ_RZRK01000104.1:0-11233 GCF_003997835.1 Mesorhizobium sp. M7A.F.Ca.CA.004.12.1.1 | reverse complement strand
ATCAGGTGCTGAAAACGGTCCAGGAACTCGGCACCGACGATCCCGACAAGGTGACGAAAGTCCTTGAAGGCCGACGTTTCAGCGACATGTTCGCGAAGGACGCGCTCATGCGCAAGAGCGACCATCTTGTGGTCAAGCGCACCTTCGTCGGTCAGGTCAAGCCCGCGTCGGGCGTGAAGAACGATAGTGACTTTTTTGATATCACCGGCTCGGTTCCAGGTGACGAGGCGTATTATCCGGAGACGGACAGCACCTGCAAGCACGACTGGGAGTAGGACGACATAGTTCCCGGAATCGGTTTATCGACGTCGCCGGGACGCATCTGGCCTGCAGGGATCCGGAGTTCTACCTAATGTCATATTATGCGATATTGCTCTTCAATGGGCTGGTGAGCGGCGGGGTCCTGGCGCTGATGAGCCTCGGAATGAGCATCATTTTCGGCATGATGCGCGTGGTCAATTTTATGCATGGCTCCATGTTCATGCTTGGCGCCGTCACCGCGTTGGTTCTGGGGTCTCAATTCGGCCTCTCGTTGTGGGTCGGCTTCCTCGTTTCAGCCGTCTTTGTTGGCACGACTGGCATCGTGCTGGAACGGCTGCTTATACGGCGCCTCTACGGCCTCGACCTTGCGTATGTTCTGATCCTAACGTTCGGCCTCTCGCTGATCATGCAAGACGTCGTCCGGATATTCTACGGTGTGACGTCCGCGCCCTATCTTGTGCCCGACCTTCTCAAAGGTGCCGTCAACCTTGGGTTCGTCTCCTATCCGAAATATCGTCTCTTTGTCGTCATAGTATCGATCGGCTTGTGTTTCGGTACATGGTTCGCGCTGGAGCGTACCCGTTTGGGCGCCCTTATCCGGGCGGCCTCGGAGCGGCCCGATCTCCTCAAATGCTTCGGTGGGAACGTACCCCTCCTCATTTCCGGGACATTCTTCTTTGCCTCGGCTCTGGCCGGGCTGGCTGGGGCGCTCTCGGCGCCGTTGCGCAACGTGTCACCCTTCATGGGCGAAGAGATGATCAATTTCGTCTTTGCTGTGGTCGTTGCCGGCGGGATGGGGTCGATTGCCGGCTCGGTGGTCATGGGCTTTGCATCCGGTCTCGTCTCGGCCATCGCAGCGATCTTCTATGCCCCGGCGTCCACCGCAGTCATTTACATCCTTATGCTTGTTGTGCTGCTGGTGCGGCCCGGCGGTATCTTCCAGGGCATCGACATCTCTCATTTCGCGCTTCACTACACACCGATGACGGAGCGCGCGCGACAGGTATTCCTGAGCAGGCCTGCCGCCTTGGTCGCGCTTGCTGCCGCCCTTCTGCTTCCTTGGGTGATCTATCCGGTCCTGGCGACCGATATCATCCTATGGGGATTGTTCGCCCTCGGTTTCGATCTTCTGTTCGCATTCGGTGGCCTGCTATCTTTCGGACAGGCGGCCTATTGGGGCACTTCCGCTTATATCACCGGCATTCTGATGGTTAAGCTCGGGGTCCCGATGCTACTTTCCGTGCTCACGGGTGTCGCCGCCAGTACGGCTGTCAGCCTCCTCTTCGGCTTGGTCGTCGCGCGAAAGAAGGGGATCTATTTCTCGATGATCACTTTCGCGTTCGCATCGATCGTATATTTCATCATCAACCAGTTTCCCGACTTTACGGGGGGCGAGGATGGCCTGCATGGGCTGGTTCGGCCGACACTCCTGGGGCTGGATCTGGGCGATGATAGGGTCTTCTACTATGTATCTCTGGGCGCTGTGGCACTGGTGGTCTACGCCATCCTACGGCTTCTCAAATCGCCTTATGGGCTCGCGCTTCTCGGCGCTCGCGAGAACGAGCAGCGCTTGATGAGCATTGGGTACAATGTATACAGCCTGCGAGTGAAGGCTTACGTGTTTTCGGCTTTGGTATGTTCGATCGGAGGCGCTTTTTATGCGCTAAACCATCAGTTCGTTACGCTCGAGATGGTCAGCTGGCGGGCGTCCGGAGAGCCGGTCATGATGACGCTTCTGGGCGGAGCAGGCACCATTTTCGGGCCATTCGTTGGCAGCGGCGTCGTCCTGATGATGCGCAGCACGCTTTCGTCGATAACGGACAGCGGCAGCCTGTTCCTTGGCATTTTGTTCGTCACCATTGTGCTTCTGTTCCGCCGCGGCATACTCGGCGAAATCGTGCATTATTCCGTTGACCGCGTTCCACCCGCCGAAATGTCTGGCTCGGGCAGGCGATATGCATCGAAGCCCGATCGGGTTGTCGCTACGGGAGATGCAGCCGATGCCTGATTGTGGCCAGAACATTGGCGAGAGCGCTGGCGGAACCGTGATGCCGCTACTGGAACTGCAGTCCGTCACGATGAGTTTCGGCGGCTTCAAGGCGATCAATGACTTAAGCCTGAAATTCGAGAGAAAGCCGGTTTACGGCATCATCGGCCCTAATGGGGCCGGCAAGACGACTTTGTTCAACGTCTTGAGCGGGTTTTATCGGCCGAAGCGTGGTCGGCTGCTGTTCAACGGCCAGGACATGACTCGTTTACGTGCCGAGCAGTTTGCTCGCCAAGGTATCGTGCGCAGCTTTCAGATCACGAGCATCTTCCCCAATCTCTCGGTCATGGACAATGTCGTGCTGTCGGTGCAGCGCCGAGCAGACGGGGGTACGAAGGCCTTCGCAAAGATCGACTGGCATGAGGATCACCGGCCGGAAGCGTCGGCACTGCTGGATCAGGTCGGAATTCCGTCCTCTTTGCGCGGTCGACCCGCAGGGGACCTGCCATATGGCCGCAAACGCGCCTTGGAGCTCGCGATTTCCCTGGGAGCACACCCAACGATTCTCCTTCTCGACGAACCAACCGCTGGGATGACGACGGCAGATGTATCGCGTACGACGGACCTTATTGCGCAACTGTCCGTCGACCGCATGATCATCGTCGTGGAGCACAACCTCGGTGTCATCGCAAATGTCGCCGATGAGATCATTGTGTTGCAGCAGGGGGCGCTTCTAACGCGCGGTCGCTACGCCGACGTCCGACAGGATCCCCGGGTGATAGAAGCCTATTTGGGAAAGCGCCATTGAGCATGCTGGAGATAACGGATCTCGACGCCTATTATGGCGAAAGCCATATTTTGCAGGGCGTCAACTTGTCTGTCCAGACTGGCGAAGTGGTAACGTTGGTGGGGCGAAACGGTGCCGGCAAGACCACGCTGCTGAAGTCGATCATCGGCGATATTCCGCGACGAACCGGGAGCATCCGCTTCATCGGAACCGAAATCATCGATCTCTCGCCTGAGCGGATTTGCAAGATGCGGGTCGGTTTTGTGCCGGAAGACCGCGGAATTTTCTCGACGCTGAACGTATACGAGAATCTGTCGATCGGCCGTGCGAACGGAGACACCGCCTGGCCGCTCGACCGGATCTATGAGTATTTCCCGATCCTCAAAACCCGGCGCTCGCAAAAGGCCGCGTCGTTGTCGGGTGGGGAAAAGCAGATGCTAGCGATAGCGCGGCCCCTTTACATGGGCGCTTCGTTTCTGATGCTCGACGAGCCGACAGAGGGGCTGGCACCTGTCGTGGTCGATGCGATCGGTGCACTGATCAAAGATATCAAGTCCACAGGACTGACCATTCTCTTAGTCGAGCAGAATCTTCAATTCGCCGCCGAGGTCGCCGACCGGTACTACGTAATCGAAAATGGAAAAATCGTCAGAGAAATGACGAACCATCAGATGGCCGAAGATCAACAAAGTCTTCTTGATCACCTCGGAGTGTGAGGCACGACCAGGATGTTGTCGAGCTCCGGATGGCAATGGCGAATCAAACCTTTGACAACGCCCATCCTCGAGCTCCGCTGCCCGACCGCGAAAACGCCGGGGCACGCTCATGCGCGCTGTCGCCGATCCTGGCCTGCGCTGTCCCAGGACATCTCGATCGCAACGACACAGCCGAGTTACGCGCGAGGGCCAAGCCAACTTAGCGTTATGGTCAAAATGCAGTGATTGATCTTCTCTGTGGATTGCACTGAGGCACCCCTCCCAAAAAACTAATTGTCTTCTTGGTCTTAGGTTCGCCGGACCATACGAGAGAATATGAAGGAAACCGGTTGGCTAACCATCCCCTCTACGTATTGATTGTATATGCAAAGTTGACCCGCAGAGGCTAAAACAGTCGTTATTCGTCAGTGGTTTACGAAGCGGTTCGTCCATTTTGATTCAGGAAGCTGATCCAGCTATTTCGCTGCCCGAATTTAACTCATACCGAATGGCAGCTTTGCGTCCAATATCGGCCGTTCGGCCTCACCGGCATCGATCCCCCCAAAAGCGGCCGTTCGTTCCTCCGGGCAAGCGGTCGCTCAGGAATGCCTGGCTTCGGATAATCCAGTCAGTCCGCTTTGTGGGAACGGTGGGTCATAAGCAGCCGCATAGATTGGCTGAGAACGCCGTTGGCGGATGAGCATGGGAACGCGTTCCATTACCGGCGACGGCTTTCCGCCAGATGTCGGCTACACCGACGTTCGCCCCCGCAATGAAGCGTCACCTATGAACTCGGTCGGAGACAGTCGTTGTAGGGCGAGAACGTAGCGTTCCGACGCATCCGGAGGAGTTTTCAGTTGAGATTAAACGAACAAGCCCGGCCGTGAGGTCAGACGTCCGGCGGCCGAAACTCACGTACGACCTCGAACACGCCGGGCTCGAAAATCACAGTTTCCATGATCTCTCGAAGCGCGCTCATCGAGCTGCTGCCTGCGCGCATCGCCTGATATTCCGCGAGGCTTCGCCAGCGCGCATACATCACAACCCGCTCGCCATCCAGGCTCAGATGCAGTGTCGCGCCTTCGAAGCCAAGGGCCGTCGCGACCGACTCTTCTGTGACTTTGGTTAGCAGAGCTATCAATTCCGCCGGCTCTTCTGCCTTCAACCGGAAGGTGTTGATCAGAATGACGCGGCGCTGTTGTTTCGGCATCACGAAGCCCTTCCTTCCACGTGCGGCTGTGCGTCTTCAGAACCTGAGGCCGCCGCAGCTTGCAGCACGGCTTGCAGTTCCTGGTCGAGACGCTGCGCGACGACGTCAACCAGCGGGTCGCCGAACTGGCGGAAAACGGCGGCGGGCCGGTCGTACTCGAACGCCGAGCCTTCTCCGTCCTCTCGCAACAGGACGCGGATGGGTGCGTAAATCCCGGCGGAAAGCTGGTGGCGGGTCATCTTCGAGGCCGTAAGCGGGTTGCCAATGTCATACTGGATGGAGCGCCGCTTCTGGCCTGCGATCGCCAACAGCGCGCCATGGTCCCGGAAGCCGAAAATCGACAGGTTCGCCGAAGCTTCGAGCTCGCGCAAAGCGCGCTCGGCCTCGCCGTATCGCAGTAGTGTGAATATCCCATCGTCGATCCGCGGGACGAGGCTCTCAAGCCTGGCCTTCGTCTCGGTGAAGGGATTGGCGGATCGGATGGTGATGTGCTCGTTTGTGAACGGGCGTGTCTCGACCGTGGGGGTGGCCATTGGCTGTCTCCAAATGATGAGGGGCGGGATTTCGAGAGCGATTAGAAGGTTATTGACTTGCCCTGAGGACCTTCTCCACCCGCGCCGCGAGACCAAGGAGCGCGCGATCCTCGCTTTCTGGCCCGTCGAGCTCGAGGCCGATCGGGAGGCCATGGCTGTCAAGGCCGATCGGCAGGCTGAGCCCGGGTAGTCCAGCAGCGCTGGCGGGAATGGTGTTGTTGGCCAATGCCCGGAAATCAACCGCCTGGCCGCCCACGGTGAATTGCATCTGGCGCTCAACCCTCGGTGCCGTGCAGGGCGTCGTCGGGAAGATCAGCGCGTGGGCACCATGCCGCGTGAAAATCTCGCTCATGCGTTCCTTCACCGCCAGGCGGTCGGCAGTCAGGGCGTGATAAGCCTGCTCACTCAGGTAGCCCGGCGCGCCGGGTATGACGAAGTGGTCCCAGGCGTCCTTGACGCCTGCGCGCAGACCCACGTGCAGATCCTTGAAGGCGACGGGGATCGCGTGTCGCTCCAGGAAGTCGCTCAGCGAGGCCTTGGTCTCGCGGAAGAAGAGGCTCCACGTGGTCCGAAGGGCCAGCGCCTGGAAGTCCCCACCGAGATCGATCTCGACGATTTCGGCCCCCGCCTCGGCGAGGCGCAGGAGCGTGTTGCGGAACCGCGCCTCGACCTCGGGGTCCACTGGGTTCAGGTACTGGCGCGGCGCAAAGGCGAAACGGGTCCCCTTGAGATCGGCGCGAGAGTCCAGCTCCGCCGCCGGCGCACCGGTGACGACCTGATCGATCAGGACGCAATCCTCGACGCTTCGGGCGAAGACCCCCGTCGTATCGAGTGTGTGAGAGATCGGCGCGACCCCTGCGCGCGGCCAGCGGCGGGTTGTCGGCTTGAACCCCACGACGCCGCATAGGGAGGCGGGGACGCGGATTGACCCGATCGTGTCCCCGCCCAGCGTCGCCGGAGCGAGGCCGGCGGCGACCGCCGCCGCCGAACCGCTCGACGAACCGCCGGTTACATGGTCGGGCGCATGCGGGTTTCCGACCTGGCCATAAGGGCCGTTGTCGCCTGTCAAACCATAGGAAAGTTCGACCAGGTTGGTCTTCCCAAGCACGATCGCGCCCGCCGCCTTGAGCGTCGCAATGGCGTCCGCGTCCTCAGTTGGCTGGAAGTCTCTGAGCGAACCGACTCCCAGCGTCGTGCGCAAGCCGGCCGTGAGATAGCTGTCCTTGATGCCGAGGGGAACACCGAGCAGCGGCGCGTTCACGCCCTTGGCGCGGGCCTTGTCGGCTTCGCGGGCTGCGGAGAGGGCGCCAGGCTCGTCCAGGGTGATGAAAGCTCTCAGGCCCTCTTTCCGCCGCGCCTTGGCGAGAAGGGCAGAAACATAGTTTTCGGCGCTGATCTCGCCCCGGCGAATGGCTTCCGCCGCGCCCGACACGCCCAGCCGTGTGAGTTCTACCGCTTCTGGCACATTGGCATCGATGGCTCTGGTCTGCTGGTTCAGCATGAGCCTCTCCTCTCATTAGTAATCAGTTAGATGTTGCATGACATCTATTTGGATGTCATATAACATCTAACCTGTCAAGGCTCGTTCGTGAGCGGTAGCGAGGAAGCGTCGTTGAGGAAGTCAAACAAGGAAGCCGCTGAAACCCGGCGCGCCATCGTCACCGCGGCCGCAGACTGCATCCGGCGCACGGGCATCGCCGGGGCCAGTCTCTCGGACGTTATGGCTGCCGCCGGCCTCACCCACGGCGGCTTCTACAAGCATTTTCGCAACAGGGAGCAGCTGATAGCCGAGGCGCTCGTCGCTGCGGGCAACGCATCTGCGGACATGCTCGGGAAGGTCCGGGCAGAAAAGGGGCGGAACGCTGCGTTGGACCGCTACCTGTCCCCTGAGCATCGCGATGCGGGTACGCCTACCTGTCCAATGGCGGCGTTGGGGAGCGAAGCTGCCCGGTCCTCAGGTAAGACGCGGGCGGCGGCGGTGGCTGTCGTCGAAGAGATGATCGACGCGCTGGTCGAAGATCGATTTTCTGGGGAGGCCCGCGGCGAAGCCATGGTGGACTACGCCACCATGATCGGCGCAATGACCTTGGCCCGAATCGCGTCGGGGACGCCACTATCGGAGGAAATCCTTGAACGTGCAAGGAAGCGCCTGCGTCGATAGGCGCGCCCCGTCTGGACAGCGCCGTGACCGGCCCACTCGCGGCCTGCGGGCTGAACGTCCGTTACGGAAGACGGCCGCCCCAGCGTCGGTGCAGGACGGCCGGTTACGGCGCCGATAGCGATCCGAGCCGCAGGAGCTAGGCCGGCAGCCTTTGTTTCCAGCATAGCCCCGATAAGGGTCGCTTCGGCCAATTTCGGGGGCACCAGTTGGTCGTGTGTCCGCATTCTCGTTACACGGCCGTTCCATCATAGTTCCTTTCAGGTTGCGAGGGGGGCGGCGGCGGATGTCCGTGCCGTCTGCTGTGTTTTCAGGGTGGAATCAAACGGCCTCGGTCGCGGCGGCTTGCCGGACAAGCGCCGCGATCACCTCCACAAGAGGTGTCTTGCCTTTGACGCTGTTCTGTCCGTTATCTTTGAAGTCGATCCAGCCTTCGTTGAAGCCGTCGAGCATGCGCATGCGCGGCTGTGGGTTACGCGTACCCTGGGCACGGAACAGGCCCTCCCAGCTTTCCCGCGGGACGATCTCCACCCGCACCGGATGCCCGAGTGCCGACGCGAAGGCATTGGCGAGATCGTTGGGCGAGACCCGCGACGGGCCTTCAAGTTCCACGACCCGCTTGCCGGTCCACCCCTCGCGGATCAGATCGGCGGCAAGCCGGCCGATATCCTGCGTCGCCACCATGGCGAAGGTCTTGTCAGCCGGCTGGAGGAAGCTGTGCAGCACGCCTTCGTCGCGGGCCGGCGCGACGTCCCAGGCCGCATTTTCCATGAACCAGCCGGGCCGCAGGAAGGTGACGGGAAAATCGAGCTCGCCGAGGGCTTCTTCCAGCATCGCCCGTTGGCTCAACAGATTGTCCACTTCCCCGTCGGCGCCGATGGTGGAGAGGCAGACGACCCTTTCCGGGCGCGCAGCAAGGAGAGCGGTCGTCAGCACCTCATTCTGCTTGGCCGCTTCCGGATAGCCGGGCGCAGGGTCGAATTCCGACGGCGGCAGAATGAAAACGCCAGTGGCGCCCTTGAAGGCGGCAGCAAGCTGGGCGGCGGCGCCCATCTCGGCGAAGGCGATTTCACACCCGCGCTTGCGCCAGATTTCCGCCTTGGCGGGATCGCGCAGCACCGCACGGACCGGTTCTCCGGCTTCGATCAGGGCTTTCGCCAGCGCGCCGCCGACCTTGCCAGTTATTCCTGTAATCGCATACATGATATGTCTCCTTGTGTTGAAATCGGGATGGATCAGGCGAGGCCGTCGTAGAGGCCGCGCTCGAATGTGCCGTAGAGCTTCACGACCTTTTGGTCGTAGAAGGGCAGGAGCTGGGTGAAGATGGCGCCGGTCACCTTCCTGACCGGGTCGAGCCAGAAATAGCAGTTGAGCAGGCCGGCCCAGGAAATGCTGCCTGCCGACCGACCGTTCGGACCGGGCAGCGTGTTGATGTCGAACGAATATCCCCACTTGTGGGGCTCGTCGGGAAACTGGTCGAAGCTCTGCGAATAGGCAGGCTGGGCAGTCCTCATGGCATGGACGTCGAGGTCGCCGATCTGGTTGCGCATCATCGACGCGACCGTTTCCGGCTTCAGCACCCGTACGCCTTTATGAGTGCCTCCGTTCAGCAGCATCCGCAGGAAGGCCATGTAGTCGCGCGGCGTACTGAAGCCGCCGCCGCCGCCCATGAAGAATTCCGGCCGCTGGGGCATTTCGAAGGGCGCGGGCGTCAGGCCGCCGTCTTCGCGACGGTTGTGGAAGGTGGCGACCCTGGCCTTCTGCTTGCTTCCGATCAGGAAGCCTGAATCGGTCATGCCGAGCGGGGCGAAGATGTTCTCGCGGAAATAGACTTCCAGAGACTGGTCGCTGACCGCCTCAACCAGCTTTCCGACCCAGTCCATGCTAATGCCGTATTGCCAGCGTTCGCCGGGATCGAATTCGAGCGGTGCCAGAAAGGCGCCGTTCTTGCACGTGGCGATGTCCGGCATGCCGGTGACGTTCTCGTAGCGGGTTAGTGCATCGCTCCAGATCGAATAGGTATAGCCGGAGGTGTGTGTGAGCAGGTGACGCACCTTGATGGCCAGCTTGGCCGGGCGCAGGCGCGGCTGGCCGTGGCCGTCGAAGCCCTCCAGCACCATCGGATTGGCGAGTTCCGGCAGATATTTCGCCGCATCGTCCTCGGGATTGATCCTGCCCTGCTCGATTAGCTGCATGCAGGCCGTGGCGGTGAAGGCCTTCGTCATGGACAACAGCCAAAATACCGTATCAGCGCGCATCGTTGCTCCGGTGGCCGTACTGGCCTTTCCGAAGGTTCCTTCGTAGATCATGCTGTCTGGTCCTGCCGCGGTGGCAACGACGCCGGCGACGATCCCGTCGCGCACCGCCTGTTCCATGGCCATGTTGATGGACTTGAAGTTGCCGGACCGCGCTTGCCGGTTGGCCGCCAGTGCGTGAACCGGCGTGTTCACCGCGGCGGCGCCCGCCGCCAGCAAAAGGCCGCCACGCGCCAACAGGCTTCTGCGTGAGATCGCATTCATGGATGAATTCCTTCTCGCAAGGTCGGAGACTTCCGCGGTCCGGTGTGCCGCCGGCGCCGTCCCGGCGCTCAAAAATCATCTATGGGAAGCGACGCGATGATTCACGCGCAATAAGATCAAAGATAAGATGACTCAAAATCATCATGATGGGCTATTAACGATCATCGACCTTGCAACGGAGTTAGGGCATGAGTTTCGACACGCGGCTGCTGACCGGGGTCGGTGTTTTCGGGGCGGTGATGGAAGCGGGCAATTTCGTGCGGGCCGCGGATGTTCTCGGTCTCACGCCATCGGGGGTCAGCCGTGCGGTGGCGAGGCTCGAACAACGTGTCGGTGTCAGGTTGTTCGACCGCAATCCGCGCGAGGTCGCGCTGACGGAGGAGGGCGCGCGCTTCCATGCCCGGATAATGCCGCTGCTGGCCGGACTGGAGGAGGCGGCCTCCGAAGCCGCCGGTTCGGCGGCATTCGTGGGCGGGCGGCTCAGGGTATCGATCGATCCCTGGTTCGCGCGAATGGTGCTGGCGCCGAGGATCGGTGAATTCCTGGCACGCTACCCCGCACTGTCGCTCGATCTGACCACCAGCAACTATCGCGAAGAGTTGATGAGCGGCGCGGATGTCGCCGTGCGCTTCGGTCCGCCGGACGAATCCTCGCTGATCGCGCGCAAACTGCTGGACGTCCCGGTGCTTACCTGTGCCGCCCCAAGCTATCTCGACCGTCACGGCATTCCAGCCACGCCCCACGACCTGATGCACCACGATTGCATCCTATTCCGCGACCCGCAGACCGGGCGGCCGTTCACCTGGGAATTCCGAGGGGATAACGGGGCCATCGAGATCAAGGCGTCGGGGCGGTTGGTCTTGGACGATCCCTCCGCCGCCGTCGCGGCCGGTCTCGCGGGGCAAGGCATATTCCAGAGCCTTGCCATCGGCCTGGACGAGTGGCTTGAGAGCGGGGCGCTCGCGACGATCCTGGCGGAATGGTCAGACGAGCAGTTTCCGCTTTACGCCTATCATCCGTCACGCCACATGCCGCCTGCAAAAGTGCGCGCTTTTCTGGATTGTGTTCAACGGATCGCGGCGG
>NZ_RZRK01001049.1:0-1756 GCF_003997835.1 Mesorhizobium sp. M7A.F.Ca.CA.004.12.1.1 | reverse complement strand
GGGTCAGGATGTTGACCGAGAAGCCGGCCAGATAGATGGCGGCGATGGTGCCGATCATGGCGACCGGCATCGCCAGGCCGGGGATCAGCGTCGCGCGCCAGTCTAGGAGAAACACATAGATGACGATCAGCACCATGGTGACGGACAGGCCGAGCGCGATCTCGACCTCGTGCACCGCGCCCTTGACGAAGACCGCGTCGTCGCTGGTGATCTTGATCGACATGCCCTTGGGCAGGTTTTCCTGCAGCTTGGCGACGGCGGACTGGACGCCGGTCGAGATGTCCAACGTGTTCGATTCCGCCTGGCGGATGATGCCGATGCCGATGCCGGTCTTGCCATCCGAGCGCAATGTGGTCTGGCCAACGTCGGGGCCGAGTGTGACGGTGGCGACATCGCGGATGCGCGTCGTGCCGCCGATGATGATGTTTTCGAACTCTCCCGGCGTGGTGACGTCGGCAGTCGTGCGGACGATCAGGTCCTGGTTGGTCGTGGTGATCGAACCTGCGGGGGAATCGAAGGCGACCGAGGCAAGGGCGGCCCTGAGGTCGGCAACCGTGAAGCCGAGGCTGGCCAGCTTGTTCTGATCGACGTCGATGCGGAAGATCTTGTCGCGGTCGCCATAGACCTGGACGTCGGCAACGCCGGGCACGGCGGCCAACTCGTCCTCGATCTGGTCCTGGACCACCACGGTCATGTCCTGGATCGACATGTTGTCCGAGGTCACCGCCAGCCGCATCACCGGGTCGGAATTGGCGTCGGCCTTGACGATGCGCGGCGGATCGGCGGTGTCCGGCATCTGGTTGGCGACGCGGCCGACGGCATCACGCACGTCCGAGGCGGCGACATTCAGATCGACGCCATCGTTGAACTCGATGGTGACGCGGCTTGAGCCGAATGAGGAAGACGACGAGATCGACTTGACGCCGGAGACGCGGGCGACGGCGCCCTCGATGGTGTCGGTCAGCTCGCGATCGACGGTCTCGGCCGCCGCGCCCTCGAAGGTGGTGGAAACGGTGACGACCGCGCGATCGACATCAGGCAGTTCGCGGATCTCGACGCCGTAGAAGGCGGCCAGGCCGGCGACCGCAATCAGTGTGTTCAGCACGAAGGCCATCACCGGCCTGCGGATGAACAGGGCGGTGAAGCCGGTCTCGCTGGCAGTGTTGGCGGGGCTGGTCATGTGCCTGCGGCGGCGTCCGCGGCGCGCTGCTCTTCACCTGCAAGGCGGACCGCGCCGCCCTCGCTGACGCTCTGGGTGCCCTCTGTGACCACCATGTCGCCATTGTCGATCTCGGCGTCGATCAGCACGGTCTCGGTGTTGCGCTGTATGATGCGCACCGGGACCCGCCTGGCCTTGCCATCCTCGATCTGCCAGACATAGGCGCCGTCCGACCCCCACAGGATCGCCAGCGGGCTGACGGCCGGATAGATTTGCCCCGGAAATTTCATGGTGATGCCGAACGACATGCCGGCGCGCAACGAATCCGCAGGGTTGGCGATCTTGGCCTTGACCAGCAGGGTGCGGCTCTTTTCATCGATGTGGTTGTCGATGGCCGAAACGGTGCCGCTATAAGCGTTGCTGGGATTGGCGATCGGCGTCGCCGTCAATTGTGCGCCGACCTTGACGGCGGCAGCGAAGCGCTCGGGCACTAGGAAATCGACCAGGATTGAGGACCGGTCGTCGAGCGTGGCGATGGCCGACTGGTTGGTGACATAATTGCCGGCCGAGATCGGCAGGATGCCGACGGTGCCAGCG
>NZ_RZRK01001048.1:0-1764 GCF_003997835.1 Mesorhizobium sp. M7A.F.Ca.CA.004.12.1.1 | reverse complement strand
CATCCGCACGGCGCAAGAGGCCGGCATGACGCTGGTGGCGCTGGTTCGCGGCGACGATTTTGATATTTTCACCCACCCCGACCGGGTGGTTTGCGGAGTTGCCAAGCATGTCGCATGACGAAGAACACATTATGAGCACCGCCGAGAAGCTGGTGCGCATGGCAAACCAGATCGCCGATTTCTTCCATTCCAAGCCGCGCGAGGAAGGCATTGCCGGCGTCGCCGAGCACATCAACAAGTTCTGGGAGCCGAGGATGCGGCGGCAGTTCTTCGAAATGCTGGACGACGGCACCGGGAACTTCAACGAGTTGGTGGTGGCCGCCTCCGCCAGGATCAGGCGGCCGATCACGCCGGCTGCGGCCGACCTCAAACTCGGACTCGAGCCCTCCCC
The DNA here is from genome assembly GCF_003997835.1 of Mesorhizobium sp. M7A.F.Ca.CA.004.12.1.1. Lineage (NCBI taxonomy): Bacteria > Pseudomonadati > Pseudomonadota > Alphaproteobacteria > Hyphomicrobiales > Phyllobacteriaceae > Mesorhizobium > Mesorhizobium sp. M7A.F.Ca.CA.004.12.1.1. Next base: position 1,373 of record NZ_RZRK01001048.1, on the reverse strand, counting down.
TGCCGACGTCGCCGCCTCGCAGGAATAATCGCCAAGCCGCGCCGGCTTACATTCGTCATCGCTAAAGTTTAAGCTGCCGCATCCGCGCTGTTCTGCTATGGTTTGACGACCAGAAATCGTCAGGCCGGGGTGGAAATCTCGTGAGGCCGATCGAGACGCGATACGCCCGTAGCGGCGATATGAGGATCGCCTATCAGGTGGTCGGGCAGGGATCGCTCGATCTGGTCTTCGTGCCGGGCTTCATTTCCAACCTCGACCTGCACTGGGAAGACGAGGGCTATACCAGGCTCTTGAAGCGGCTTTCGGCATTCTCGCGGCTGATCCTGTTCGACAAGCGCGGCACGGGTCTGTCCGACCGCGTCGACGCGCATAACCTGCCCAGTCTCGAAACGCGGATGGACGATGTGCGCGCGGTTTTGGACGCTGCCGGCAGCGGCCGTGCAGCCCTGCTCGGCTCCTCCGAAGGCGCGCCGATGGCGATGCTGTTCGCCGCCACCTATCCGGAGCGGACGCGGGCGCTGGCGCTCTATGGCGGCTATGCGCATTTCCACAAATGGGTGATGTCGCCCGAACGCCTCGACGCTTTCATCGAGATGGCGGAGACAGCCTGGGGCACCGGCGCCACTCTGCCCCATTTCGCGCCGAGCCGGGTCGACGACGCGCATTTCGCCCAGTGGTGGGCACGTTTCGAACGATTGTCGGCGAGCCCGACGGCGGCGGCGGCGCTGGCGCGCATGAACGCCGACGTCGACATCCGCCACATCCTGAACGTGATCAGCGCGCCGACGCTTGTGATTCATCGCCGCAACGATGCGCGGGTCGACCCCGATGCCAGCCGCTTCCTTGCACAGAAGATTCCCGGCGCCCGGCTGGTCGAGATTGCCGGACGCGACCATCCGATCTGGACCGGCGATGTCGACGGGGTGGCCGACTTGATCGAGGAATTCCTGACCGGCGAGCGCGCCGTAGGCGAAGTGGACCGCGTGCTGGCGGCACTTCTGGTGACACGCATCTACGATACGGCGCGGCTCGGCGACCGCATGTGGAGCGAACGCAGCCAACGCTTCCAGGAAACCTGGCGGCTGCTGGTCGGACGCCATGGTGGGCGCTCTGTGGGCCTGCATGGCGAGTTGATGATTTCGCGCTTCGACGGCCCGGCACGCGCCATACGCTGCGCGGCAGCCCTGCGCGAGGCGGCGCAGGAAATCGGCGTGGCAAGCGCGCAAGGGGCGCATGTCGGCGAGATCGAAATGCGCGGTCCGCCCGTCGGGATGACGGCGCGGGTGGCGATGCAACTGGCCGCCCATGCCGGCCGCGGCGACATTATCGCGTCGCGTCTGATCGCCGATCTGGCGGCTGGGTCGGGCCTGCAT
>NZ_RZRK01001047.1:0-1769 GCF_003997835.1 Mesorhizobium sp. M7A.F.Ca.CA.004.12.1.1 | reverse complement strand
CAGCATGTCGGTCTTGCCGGCAACCGCAGCCTCCGTCAGCACCCGGGTCGTTTCCTGGAAGGAGGCGGCCGAGATGAAGGACGGCGTCTGCAGCGATGCCTTGGTGATGCCGAGCAGCACCGGCAGGCCTTCGGCCGGCTTCTTGCCGTCCTCGACCAGACGCTCGTTGACCTCTTCCAGTTCGATCACGTCGACATGATCGCCCGGGATGTAGGTCGAATCGCCCTGCACCGTGATCTCGACCTTCTGCAGCATCTGGCGAACAATCACCTCGATGTGCTTGTCGTTGATCGACACGCCCTGCAGACGATAGACTTCCTGGATCTCGTTGACGAGGTAGGAAGCAAGTGCCTCCACGCCCTTGATCGCCAGGATGTCGTGCGGCGCCGGATTGCCGTCGAGGATGTAGTCGCCCTTCTCGATGACGTCGCCGTCCTGGAGATGGAACGGCTTGCCCTTCGGGATCAGGTATTCGACCGGCTCAAGCGTCGAGTCATGCGGCTCGATGATGATGCGACGCTTGTTCTTGTAGTCGCGGCCGAAGCGGATCGTGCCGTCGATCTCGGCGATGATGGCGTGATCCTTCGGACGACGTGCCTCGAACAGCTCGGCAACACGCGGCAGACCGCCGGTGATGTCCTTGGTCTTGGCGCTTTCCATCGGAATACGCGCCAGCACGTCGCCGGGGCGAACCTGCGAACCCGGCTCGACCGAAAGAATGGCCTCGACCGAGAGCAGGAAGCGGGCGTCGCCGCCCTTCGACAGCTTGCCGACCTTGCCCTTGGCGTCCTGGATCGCAATCGCCGGCTTCAGGTCGTTGCCGCGTGGCGTCGAGCGCCAGTCGATGACCTCACGCTTGGTGATGCCGGTCGACTCGTCGGCCGTTTCCTGAACGGAAATGCCGTCGACCAGATCCTCGTACGACACCCTGCCCTCGATTTCGGTGAGGACCGGACGGGTATAGGGATCCCACTCGGCGATACGCTGGCCGCGCTTCACCTTGTCACCATCGTCCACGAAGATGCGCGAACCATAGGTGAGGCGGTGCGAGGCGCGCTCCTTGCCGGCTTCGTCGAGGATCAGAACCGCCATGTTGCGGCCCATGACCATCTGCTGGCCGTCGGAGTTGCGCACCACGTTGCGGTTGCGGATCTCGACCTTGCCCTCATACGAGGCTTCAAGGAACGAGCTGTCCACGACCTGCGCGGTACCGCCCATGTGGAAGGTACGCATGGTGAGCTGGGTGCCCGGCTCGCCGATCGACTGCGCCGCGATGACGCCGACGGCTTCGCCCTGATTGACCGGGGTGCCGCGGGCCAGATCGCGACCGTAGCAGACCGCGCAGACGCCAACCCTGACTTCGCAAGTCAGTGCCGAGCGGATGCGGACCGACTGGACGCCGGCCTTTTCGATCTGTTCCACGTCACGCTCGTCCATCAGCGTTCCGGCCTTGACCAGGATCTCGCCCGACACCGGATGGGTGATGTCGTCGAGCGACGTACGGCCCAGCACGCGCTGGCCGACCGAAGCGACGACCTGACCGGCATCGACGATCGGCTGCATGGTGAGGCCCTTGTCGGTGCCGCAGTCGACGGAGTTGACGATGCAATCCTGCGCCACGTCGACCAGACGACGGGTGAGGTAACCCGAGTTCGCCGTCTTCAAGGCGGTGTCGCCCAGACCCTTGCGGGCGCCGTGCGTCGAGTTGAAGTACTCGAGCACGGTCAGGCCTTCCTTGAAGTTCGAGATGATCGGCGTCTCGATGATTT
>NZ_RZRK01001046.1:0-1771 GCF_003997835.1 Mesorhizobium sp. M7A.F.Ca.CA.004.12.1.1 | reverse complement strand
GGTGCGGGAATGGTCGTTCGAGACCTTCACCTGGGCGGCGGCTCTTGCCATGGCCACCGAACAGATCGGGCTGTTCATGACCGTGCATGTGCCGCTGGTGCATCCGCTCTATGCCGCCAAGGCGCTGGCGACGGTCGACCATATCAGCCAGGGCCGCGCGGGCTTGAACATCGTCTGCGGCTGGAACCCGAAGGAATTCGGCATGTTTGGCACGCCTTTGGTCGAGAAGGGCTACGATCAGGCGGCCGAATGGATCGAAATCCTGGAAAAGCTTTATGCCTCGGCCGAGCCGCTCGACTATGAGGGCACCTATTACCGCCTCAAGGAAGCCGTCAGCCGGCCGGCCAGTCTGCAGGTTCCGCGCCCGGTGACCATGAACGCCGCCTTCGGTGGGCCGGGCCGCGATTTCGCCGCTGCCCGGTGCGACTATCTGTTCACGACCTTTTCCGAAATGGGCGATGCCGGCAAGCATGTCGCCGATATCCGCGAACGGGCCGACAAGGCAGGCCGCGACGTAGGCGTCTACACGGTTGCGCATGTCGTCTGCCGCCCGACGATGGAAGAGGCGCAGGCCTATTATAACAGCTATGCGGTCGATATGGCCGACCACGATGCGGTCGATGCTCACATGGCCGGCAAGAAGGAATTCTCGCAGTCGCACGACCCGCACGCCTATGACCGCTACCGGCAACGCTTCGCCGGCGGCGCCGGCACCTACCCGCTGATCGGAACGCCGGAAACGATCGCTGCCGACATGGCCGCCATTGCCGGGCATGGCTATCAGGGCATCGCGCTGTCCTTCGTCAACTACACCAGGGAGTTGCCCTATTTCTGCGATCACGTGCTGCCGATTTTGCGGAAGGCGGGACTGCGCGAATAGTAGCTTTGCTCCGGGAAGCGGCTGCCTGTTGGCGGTCAGGGATTTCATCATCAGTTTAGGTAGAGCATTCGGAATTTGCCGAAGCCTCCCCAACTTCGTCATCCTCGGGTCTGCGCCGCGTCGCTTCGCTCCTTGCTCCGCCCGTGGATGACGAAGCGAGGGGCGTTTACTCCGGACGAACGAACTCCCTATTCCGGGATGACGGCGATCGCCTGGATCTCCACCTTGGCGCGATCCTCGACCAGCGCCATCACCTGCATGGCGGCCATCGCCGGAAAATGCCGGCCGATCACCTCGCGATAGGCCTCGCCGATGCCCCTGAGGTTGGCGAGGTATTCGGCCTTGTCGGTGAAATACCAGGTCATCGAGGTGATGTGCTGCGGCCCGGCACCGGCTTCCGCCAGCACCGCGACGATGTTCTGAAGCGTTTGCCGCACCTGGCCGACAAAATCGTCGGTCTCGAACTGGCATTGCCCGTTCCAGCCGACCTGTCCGCCGACGAAGACGAACTGTCCGCGTGCCGCGACGCCATTGGCGTAGCCGACAGGTTTTGCCCAGCCTTCGGGCTGCAGAATCCTGTGCATTCAAAACCTCCCGGTATTCCAAAACCCAATTTTCAAAATCGAAAGCTCGTCAAAATCTCTGCCGTCAGGCAGCGCCCATCACTTGCCGCGCAATCACCACTTTCTGAACGTCGGAGGCACCCTCATAGATGCGCAGAGCGCGGATCTCGCGATACAGGCTTTCAATGATGTGGCCCCTGCGGACACCGTCGCCGCCATGCAGCTGCACAGCCTTGTCGATCACCTCTTGCGCCTTGTCGGTGGCAAACAGCTTGGCCATCGCCGCCTCGCGTGTGACCCGCGCGGCGCCCATGTCCTTGGTCCAGGC
>NZ_RZRK01001045.1:0-1781 GCF_003997835.1 Mesorhizobium sp. M7A.F.Ca.CA.004.12.1.1 | reverse complement strand
ATTGATGATGTTCATCATCGGTACCGGCAGGAGATGCGCCTTGGTGCCACCGACATAACGGTACAGCGGCAGACCGGCGGCATCGGCGGCCGCCTTGGCCACCGCCAGCGACACACCGAGAATGGCGTTGGCGCCAAGCCGGCTCTTGTTGGGCGTGCCGTCAAGCTCGATCATGGTCTGGTCGATATGGATCTGGTTTTCGGCTTCCATGCCGCCGATGGCCTCGAACAGCTCGCCGTTCACCGCTTCGACGGCCCTGAGCACGCCCTTGCCGAGATAGCGGGCGCCACCGTCGCGCAGTTCGACGGCCTCGTGGGCGCCGGTCGAAGCACCCGACGGCACCGCCGCGCGGCCCATCGAGCCGTCTTCGAGAATGACATCGACCTCGACGGTCGGATTTCCACGGCTGTCCAGGATTTCACGCCCGACAATGTCGATGATGGCGGTCATTTGCGATGTCCTCGATTGATCTGAAGAATGCCGCACGTCTTAGCCAAAGTGCTGCAAAAGGCAATCGGCCGGCCGGCAATTATTGCCGCGGCATCAGCCTCTGAACGATTCACGAAGCGCAAATCGCTGTCATCATAAGTCATGCACGGTCGGCTGACTTCCGGTTAAGGTGCAGCGCGCGGGGCGAAACAGGAGGAGTTTCGCCATGTCCCAGTTGAGTGGTATCGTGAGTCTGTTCCTGATCGCGGCGGCATTCCTGACGTCGTGCGACAATCAGCAGTCGCCGCCGAAGGCGATGGCCCCCTTACACGTCAGCGAATAAGCCAGAATACAAAGCGGCCCCGTCTCTCGACGGGGCCGCTTTGTCGTTGCTGTCAATGCCAGTAAGGCGTGACCTTGTAGTAATTGTAAGATTCGTCGCGCGCCGCCTCGCCATCCGCCCCGCTCAATTCGTTGATCGAATAGGCAGGCGCCGCCCTGAGTTGTTCCTTGGAAAACGGCACGACATAGCCACCCTTGTCCTCATCATAGTCGAGGCTCGCCCACGGAATGGCGTGATATTTTTCGCCAATGCCGAGGAAGCCGCCAAAACCGATCACCGCGAACATGATGCCGTTCGTCATCTTGTCGAGCATCACATCCTCGATGCTTCCGATGCTCGTGCCTTCGGTATTGTAGACCGATGTACCGATGACCCGTGAGGCGGCGATGGCTTGGGTGTGACCTGTCTGGGTTGTCATGATTGTGCTCCTCATTGTGGTTTAGAACCATACTTGGACAATGAGGGGCGCGGGCGAAGGTTCCCGACTTTTCGGCGACGCCCGGTCACTCCGCGAGGATGAAGGTAACCTTCATATTGACGCGATAAGCAACAATCTTGCCGTCTTGGACGACGATCTTCTGGTCCTGGATCCAGGCGCCCTCGACGTTCTTCAGGGTTTTCGAGGCGCGCGCAATTCCCTGTTCGATGGCGTCCTGAAAGCTCTTCTTCGACGACGATGTGATTTCGGTGACGCGGGCGACGGACATGGCTTCCTCCTGCCAAAACGCTCAGTTGCAAGGCAAGCGTATAGCCGGCTCGTGCCTTCCACAAGCGCCGGCGGTCGGCAGGGTATGCGTCCGGCCTTAGAGGCCCTTGGCGATACGGTCGAATGCCATCAGCCGCTCGAGCAGGGCTGGCATGTCCTTTAACGGCAGCATGTTCGGACCATCCGACGAGGTCGAATTGTCAGGATCCTGGTGGGTCTCGATGAACACGCCGGCAACGCCGACAGCGACGGCCGCGCGCGCCAGCGTCTCGACAAAACGACGTTCACCGCCCGAGGACCCAC
>NZ_RZRK01001044.1:0-1789 GCF_003997835.1 Mesorhizobium sp. M7A.F.Ca.CA.004.12.1.1 | reverse complement strand
ACGACGAAATCGGCCTGACGGCGTTTTTCCGCGTCCGGCACCTGCTTGGCCAGGATCGATGCCAGTTTTTCTTCCGTCATGCCCGGCCGCGCCAGCACGCGTTCGCGCTGGGTCTCGGCCGGGGCGGTGACGACGACGACCTTGTCGACGCGGTTGCGGCCGCCGGTTTCGAACAGCAGGGGAATGTCGAGCACCGCGATCGATTCGCTCGCGTTACGATGCTTGGCCAGGAAGGCATCGGCGTCGGCGCGCACCAATGGGTGAATGATCGCCTCGAGCCGCTTCAGCGCGGCGGCATCGCCGAGCACGCGCGCGCCAAGTTTGGCACGATCGACCACGCCGGCAAGTGTGGTGCCGGGAAAGGCGGCCTCGACCAGGGGGGCTGCCTTGCCGGCATAGAGGCGATGCACTGCCTCGTCGGAATCATGGACCGGCACGCCGGCGTCAGCGAACATCCTGGCCGTGGTCGACTTGCCCATGCCGATGGAGCCGGTGAGTCAGAGCACGATCATGGCTTCGGCACCAGATCGGCGACGATAAGCGCGCGCAATTCCCCCGTGACCTGCGGCCTGACGCCGAACCAGCGCTCGAAGCCGGGCACGGCCTGATGCAGCAGCATGCCGAGGCCGTCGACCGTCTTCAGATTTCGCGCGCGGGCGGCGGCGAGCAGCGGCGTCTCCAGCGGCACATAGACGATGTCGGTGACGATGCCGTGGTCCGGCAGCCGGGCGGGATCGGCCGACAGGCCTTCATTGCCATGCATGCCGAGCGCTGTGGTGTTAACCAGCAGGCCGGCATCGCCGAGCAGTTCATCGGTCGCCGCCATGCCATGCGCCGACACGCCGGCGCCGAAACGATCCCTCAATTCCTGCGCTCGGGCCAGAGTGCGGTTGACGATGCGGATGTCGGCAACGCCGCGCTGCTTCAGCGCATGGATGACGGCGCGCGACGCACCGCCGGCGCCAAGCACCACCGCCGGACCGTTGCTTGCCCAGCCCGGCGCATGATCGTCGAGGTTGGCGGCAAAGCCGTGACCGTCGGTGTTGCCGCCCCACAGGACGCCGTTCTCGAACCACAGCGTGTTGACGGCGCCGATCTCTTGCGCCGCCTGGTCGCGGCGCTCGGCCAACGCGAAGGCGACTTCCTTGTGCGGGATGGTGATGTTGCCGCCGCGGTAATTGTTTGCCTGCAGCGTGTTCACGAACTCGGCAAAATCCTGCGGCGCGACATCGATGGCCTGGTAGCTGCCGTCAATGCCATGCCTGGCCAGCCAGTGGCCATGGATTCTTGGCGAGCGCGAATGCTTGACCGGATGGCCTGACACGAAGGCCTTCTTCGACGCCTCAGCCATCGATTGCCCCCAGGTCACGCAGTTCGGCCAGCAGCGGCAGAAGCGGCAGGCCGACAATGGTGAAATGATCGCCCTCGATTTTCTCGAACAATTGAATGCCTTCGCCTTCGATCTGATAGGCGCCGACGCTTCCCAGCGCCTTGGCGCCGACGCGGGCGAGATGGCGGCCGACGAAGGCCGGGTCGAGCTTGCGCATGGTCATCGAAGCAATGCCGACATGCCGCCACAAGACCTTGCCGTCGCGAACCAGCACCGCGGCGCTGTTGAGCTGGTGGGTCCTGCCCGACAGCGCCAGCAGATGACGGCGGGCACCTTCCATGTCAGCCGGCTTGTGGAACACCTCGTCGACGAGCGACAGCGTCTGGTCGCAGCCGAGCACCAGGGCGCCCGGCCTGCGCTCGCTCACTTCTGTGGCCTTGGCCTCGGCCAGCACCAGGG
>NZ_RZRK01001043.1:0-1796 GCF_003997835.1 Mesorhizobium sp. M7A.F.Ca.CA.004.12.1.1 | reverse complement strand
TCCTTGTAGTCGCCGATCTCGCCTCCTATGGCGTGTCGGTCGTCGACCTGTCCAAGGTCAAGGGATCGGACAGCTTCAACCATACGAAGTTCGCCGACAATCCGACGCTGGTGAAGATGATCGGCCAGCGGCTGCGCGAGGATGACGGCTTTGCCAGCGACCGTGACGTGACAGACCGCATCAGCCTGCTTGGCCAATAGGTGCGGTCCCGCGGTTTTCGCCGTGCCTGCCCGGCATCGCGGACGTGTGGATTCACTTTGAACTGGACCGCGCCGGTCTCTGGCCTTATCGGAATAGCCAGCGACGTCACGCGTTTGACGTCCCCCTTGGCGGGAGCCGGCGTATGACCATGCGTTCGAAGAGCTACCTCGTCGTTGCATTGGCGCTCGCTGTCACCGGCTGCGCCGGCGGCAAAACGCACGACCTGCTCAACAAGACGACGGTCACGGTGCCCGCTTCCGACATCGCGGCCACGCATGAAATCTTCGTCGCCACCACCCGCCAGAGGGCAACCAAGGACCCGCGACAGGTGTTCGACGGCGATCGCTCGCTGACCACCAGCTTTGCCCGTGTCGACGTCACCGTCCCGAAAAACCATCAGGTCGGCGCCATCGAGCGGGCCAAGGGATCGGCAAACAGCAACCCGGCCAAGGATTTCACCGCCAAGGACGTCACCTTCTATGAAGGCGCGCCGCAGTTCGCCAAGGCGGTCGGCGCCGACATCGCCATGCGCGGCGACCGTGCGCTGGTTTTCGTGCACGGCTTCAACAACGGCTTCGATGACGGCATCTACCGGCTGACGCAGATCGCGCACGACACGAAATATCCCGGCACGCCGGTGCTGTTCTCATGGGCTTCGAGCGGCAAGACCACGGGTTACATCTACGACAAGGAAAGCGCCAACGCAGCGCGCGACGACCTCGAGGCGACCCTCAGGATGCTGGCCAAGACCAAGGTCAAGAGCATCGACATCATCGCCCATTCGATGGGGACCTGGGTGACCATGGAGGCTCTGCGCCAGCTTGCCATCACCGGCGATCGCGATCTCGACGACAAACTCGGTTACGTCATCCTGGCCTCGCCCGACATCGATGTCGACGTGTTCAAGAAACAGATGATCCGTTACGGCAAACCCGACAAGCCATTCGCCATCCTGCTCTCGGCGGATGACCGGGCTCTCAAGCTGTCCTCCCTGATCTCGGGCGATAAGCCGCGCGTCGGCGATTACGGCGATGCGGCCGACCTCGCCAGCTATGGCGTGTCGGTGGTCGACCTTTCCCAGGCCAAGGGCGGTGACCGCCTCAACCACGCCAAATTCGCCGACAACCCAATGCTGGTGCAACTGCTGGGCGATCGGCTGCGGGCGCCTGCCGGCCTTGCCTCGGACGAGCCCGTCCCGACTCAGCTCAACAATCTCGGCCAGGGCCTCGGCAAGGCCGTCGGCTCGGTCGCGGAAATCGTCATCACCACGCCGTTCAAGGTGCTGACCATCGCCACCGGCGGGTAGCCGGGGGCAGCTTCCTGGTGGAGACCATCAGGTGTCGAAGTCGGCGCTGCCCCTCACCTGCCTGCCGGCATCCTCTCCCCGTATAGTGACGGGGAGAGGGGCGCTATTATCACCGGTTTCGCCAATGACCAGCATTGCAAGAAGAGGACAGTCGTTGCGGCCAGCCCCTTCTCCCCGTCAGTATATGGGGAGAAGTGCCCGGCAGGGCGATGAGGGGCGGCGCCGACGCTCGGCAAAGGTGAATTCGAACCTGAAGCGATTGCCCGCCGGGCATGGCCTGAATATCAAC
>NZ_RZRK01001042.1:0-1800 GCF_003997835.1 Mesorhizobium sp. M7A.F.Ca.CA.004.12.1.1 | reverse complement strand
ATCTTGAACAGGTCGAAAACCGAAAGGAACACGCGGCGTTGTCTCCTGGAGTCAGGTCGAGGACTACATATAGGAATTCCCACGATGTTTCCGCTCTTTTGGAAATCGCGGCGCTGCACCCGCCGACCTTGTTTGCTCCGGCAGCGACATTGGTACGATCGCTGTATGCGGACATCGAAGCGATTGCGCTGAATGTGATAAATTCAGTCCATGGGCGATTCCCTCGATCTTTCGACAGCCGATCTCGCGGCGCTGGCCTTCTTCCTCGTCGCGTGGCTGCTGCACACGTTCGCCTCCGACGGCAAGCTGGTCAGCCGCATGTCGCTGACGACGGCGATGAATGCACAGCGGCAAGCCTGGATGCGGACCATGGCCGAGCGCGAGATCCGCATCGTCGACACCGCCATTATGAGCGGGCTGCAGCAAGGCACCGCCTTCTTCGCCTCCAGCTCGCTGATCGCGATCGGCGGCTGCTTTGCCTTGCTCGGCGCGTCCGACCGGGTTCTTGAAGTGCTCAGCGACCTGCCCTTGGGTGGCGCGCCGTCGCGCGCGGCTTTTCAGATAAAGGTGTTCGGACTGGTGCTGATCCTGGCGTTTTCGTTCTTCAAATTCGGCTGGGCGTACCGGCTGTTCAACTATTGCACGATCCTGATCGGCGCCGTGCCGATCCCGCATGGCGAAGCCTCACGCAATCCTGTCACCGAAACGGCGGTGTGGCGTGCGGCGCAAATGAACATGCTGGCCGGAAAGCACTTCAACTCCGGCCTGCGCGGGGTGTTCTTCTCGATCGGTTATCTCGGCTGGTTCGTCGACCCCATGGTGTTCGTGTTGTCGACGCTGTTGCTGCTGGCCGTTCTGGTGCGGCGCCAGTTCTTCTCGGCCGCCAGGCAGGCGGTGATCGGTCAGCCGCCTGGAAAAGGCTGATCGATCCGGCCAGACAGCCAATAGGCAAAAAGCCCGATCCATTCGCGGATGGCCATGGTGGTGGCCTGCAGTGAGTCGGCCGGATTATCGCGGAACAGCCCGATGCCTTCTTTGCCCGAGGTGCGATAGTCGACCGGCCAGGGAACGGTGGCGAAGCCGGCCTTGTCGAACAGCGCCTTGGCGCGCGGCATATGGAAGGCTGAGGTCACGAGCAGCCAGGTCTCGCCGGGCTTCGGCGTGACCAACTCCTTGGTGAAGACCGCGTTCTCATAGGTGTTGCGGGATTTGTTCTCCAGGATCAGACGATCGGCGGCCACGCCAAGCGCGGTGAGCAGGCGCGGCGCGGTTGCGGCATCGCCCTCGCCATCGAGAAACAACGCGCCGGTGCCGCCGGAGACGACCACCTTGGCGGTGGGAAAGCGCCGGGCCAGAACTGCGGTCTCGACCATCCGATCGCCGCTGCTGTTCAACTCATAGCCGCCCCGCGCCAGATTGATGGCGCCCTCAAAGCCGCCGCCGAGCACGACGATGCCGTCGACCTTTGCCGGCAGCGGCGGGCGCGCGAAGCGCTCTTCCAGCGGATTGAGCATCATGGCGCCGAGCGACGTCCAGGCTGACAGCGCAAGGATCAGAAATGCCAGCAAGCTGCCGGTGGCCGCCAGCCGCCGGCGCCCGATCATGGCCGCGAGCAGTCCCGCCAGCAGCAGGAAGATCGCCAGGTTGAGCGGCTGGATGAAGAACCAGAAGATCTTGGACAGGTAGAAGAACATCGCTCACCCCATTGCAGCGCCGCGCGGGCGTGGGCGCTCAAAGGACGCTAACACTTTGATTTTGCGCAGGATCCTTCCGAAAATCGATTCCGACTTTCAGGGCATG
>NZ_RZRK01001041.1:0-1806 GCF_003997835.1 Mesorhizobium sp. M7A.F.Ca.CA.004.12.1.1 | reverse complement strand
AAGTCATGGCCCGATCGATACCGGCATTTTCGTTGTCTTCCTGGTCTTCTTCTGGTGGCTCATCAGCGATTTCTCCGGGGGAAAAGACGGAATTGGCGCCAACGAAGCTGCAGTCGGGGAAAAGAGCATTGCTTTTCGACTCGGCCGGTTTCTGAGCCGCATTTTTCAACGCGGCTGAATCGCCACGAGATCCGGATAGCGCGGTTAAAGAATCACGGTCAGACAGCCTGCCCGAGACGCACCAAACGCGTCTCGCTTTGAGGGTCTTTCCACCAACTCTTCTAGGAATTTGGTGGGTGCGCACAGGATTGAACTGTGGACCCGCTGATTAAGAGTCAGCTGCTCTACCAACTGAGCTACGCACCCACTCGGCCGGCAAAAACCGGCGTTGGCGGGCATATAGCCGCCACCACCGGTCCTGTCCAGCCCTGCCGGAATCATTTCCCGACAAATCGACCGAGCATGCGTTCGATCAGATGAACAGCTTGCCCTCCGCCACCTTGATCGCGTTGCCGCCAATACGCGCCGAGGCCAGTTTTCCGCCTTGCACGGTCAGTTCGAGGCGGATGCGCGAAGGCCGGCCCATCTCCAGCCCCTGCTCGATCCACAGCTGCGAAATGCCGTCGGTCGGCGCGTCGAAATGCATGATGGCGCCGGCAAAGGCCGCAGCCGCCGAGCCGGTCGCCGGATCCTCGTAGGAAGGCGTGCCGGGCACGATCATGCGCACATGGAAGGCGCTTTCGTGGTTCACCGTCTCGCGGCAGTAGACATAGGGGCTGGCGAAGGCCCACTCGCTCTTGCGCGGCGCCAGTTCCGACCAGGCCTGGTTGTCCAGCCGGATGCGGCCCGCCGCCTCGAGATTGGCAACTGGAATGGTGACGTAGGGCACGCCGGCCGACCAGAACGCGACGCGGTGATTCTCGAAGCCGATCTCGTGCGGCGTCAGCCCAAGCGCCGCACCGATCGCCTCCGGATCGGCTTCGAGCTTCAGCGGCTCCGGCAGCTTCGCCAGGTCGAACTCGGCAAAAGTGTTGCCGTCATGCTTGCTGACGGCGCACCGCACCGGGCCGATGTTTTCCTCCAGCACGAAGATGCCGGCGCCGCCCTCCTCAGCCAGTTCGGCCAGCGCGATCGCGGCGCCGACCGTCGGATGGCCGGCGAACGGCATTTCATAGTCGGGCGTGAAGATGCGAATGCGGTTTCTGTGCTTGGGATTGTCCGGCGGCAGCACGAACACCGATTCCGACAGATTGAATTCGCGCGCGATGGCCTGCATCGCCGCCGTGTCCAATCCCTTGCTGTCCAGCACGACGGCCAAGGGATTGCCGGCCAGTCGCTCGGTCGTAAACACATCGTAGAGCAAGTAATTCCGGGTTTTCATTCCTGCCTCAATCCCAACATGGGCGAAATTTAATTTGATATTTGAACCAGTAAGCCTGATCTGTGCACAGACGGGATATTACGCATTATAGGGGTCCAGCGTGGACCAGATTGTCAATCTGCCAAAGACGGAATCGGATTCCGCCATCGAGACGGCGCTTGGGCTCGACAGAACGGGTCGGCGCAAATCGCGCCGGCGCGGCTGGCTCTATGCGCTGCTGGCGTTGATCGTGCTCGCTGCCGGGCTTGGCGTCTATCAGTGGTATGCCGGCTCGCCGGCCAGGATCGATTACACCACCGTGCCTGCCGCCAAGGCCGACCTCACCGTCGCGGTGTCGGCGACCGGCACGCTACAGCCCCTTACCCAGGTCGACATTTCAAGCGAACTGTCCGGCATCATCCGCTCGGTCTCGGCCGAGGAGAACC
>NZ_RZRK01001040.1:0-1811 GCF_003997835.1 Mesorhizobium sp. M7A.F.Ca.CA.004.12.1.1 | reverse complement strand
CTCGCGCAATGATCAAGTCGCGGTCGATTTGCGGCTGTGGGTCAAGGATGAATGCTTTCGCGTCGCCGAGGCGTTGAAAGGGCTGATCGAGGCGCTGCTGGAGCGGGCCGAGGAGCATGCCGCGACCGTGATGCCGGGCTTTACCCATATGCAGGCGGCCCAGCCGGTGACCTTCGGCCATCACTGCATGGCCTATGTCGAGATGTTTTCGCGCGACCTGTCGCGCGTGCGCGATGCGATCGAGCGGATGGATGAAAGCCCGCTCGGTGCCGCCGCACTTGCCGGCACCAGCTTCCCGATCGACCGCCACCGGACCGCCAAGGCGCTCGGCTTCCGCGAGCCGATGCGCAATTCGCTCGACAGCGTCTCGGATCGCGATTTCGCGCTCGAGTTCCTCGGCGTGGCGGCGATCTGCGCCACGCATCTGTCACGGCTGGCCGAAGAGATCATCATCTGGTCGACGCCGCAGTTCGGCTTCGTCAGGCTGTCGGACTCGTTTTCCACCGGCTCCTCCATCATGCCGCAGAAGAAGAACCCCGATGCCGCCGAACTGGTGCGCGGCAAGACCGGCCGCGTCACCGGTCATCTGGTCGGCCTGCTGACGGTGATGAAGGGCATGCCTTTGACCTATGGCAAGGACATGCAGGAAGACAAGGAATCGGTGTTCGACGCCGCCGAGACGCTCGACCTGATGCTGGCGGCGATGACCGGCATGGTCTCGGACATGACGGTCAACGCGGCCGCGATGAAGAAGGCCGCCGGCTCCGGCCACGCGACAGCAACCGACCTTGCCGACTGGCTGGTGCGCACGCTCGGCCTGCCGTTCCGCGAGGCGCATCATGTCACCGGCCGGGCGGTGGCGCTGGCCGAAGACAGGAAGGTGGGGCTGGAGAAGCTTTCACTGGAGGATTTGCAGGCGATCAATTCCGGCATCACGGCCGACATATTTTCGGTGCTGGCGGTGCAGAACTCGGTCAAGAGCCGCACCAGTTTCGGCGGCACGGCGCCGTCGGAAGTGAGGAAGCAGATCCGCGCCTGGAAAAAGCGGCTGGCGAAAGCGTAATGCCGGATATTGCGAGCAGTAATATCTCGGATATTGCGACGGGCAATATCTCGGATATTGCGACGAGCAATATCCGGGGTGCAATGCGCCGAGAACTCGGCTAAAAGCGGCGGCTGACAAACGTTTCGGACGGATGGATCGATGACCGGAAGCAGGATTTTGGTGACGCTGACGCTGCTGGTTGCGATCGCGGCCGTTTCGGCCTGCGGCAGGAGGGGCGCTCTCGACACGCCCTATGAGGCGGCCGTGCAGGCGCGCAAGGATGCCTCAAAGGCCCACCAGCCCGTGCCGCCGGAGCCGGAAAAACCGGTCAAGGACAAGAAATTCATCCTCGACCCGCTGATCTAGAGCCGACGAGAGCCGGGCCTTTCAACCCGATCTCATCGCGCCCCAACTTCCGGAACCACTCTCGTGAACCATTTCGACTACCGCGACGGCGTGCTCCATGCCGAGGACGTGGCGATCCCCGACATCGCCGCACAGATCGGCACGCCATTCTACTGCTATTCGACGGCGACCCTGACCAGGCACTACCGGGTGTTTGCCCAGTCCTTTGCCGGGCTCGACGCGCTGGTCTGCTACGCCATGAAGGCCAATTCCAACCAGGCCGTGCTGCGGACGCTGGCCAAGCTCGGCGCCGGCGCCGACGTGGTTTCGGAAGGTGAATTGCGCCGGGCGCTGGCCGCCGGCATTCCGGCCGGCAAGATCCTGTTTTCGGGCGTCGGCAAGACCGCGCGCGAAATGGACT
>NZ_RZRK01000103.1:0-11266 GCF_003997835.1 Mesorhizobium sp. M7A.F.Ca.CA.004.12.1.1 | reverse complement strand
ACAATCCGGTCAACCGCGAAATCCTGCTCGAGCAGCTCAGAAGCTGGAGCTTCGACTGTGCCGCCGCCGAAAGCGGCGCCGTCGGCCTGGCCTTCCTCGACCGCGCCTTTCAACTCGGCGCCGCCGTCGACTGCATCATCCTCGACTACCAGATGCCGGGCATGAACGGCGCCGACGTCGCCAGAGCCATTGCTTCCGACAGCCGCCTGTCGGCCATCCCGATCGTTATCCTGACCTCGGTCGACCAGGTCGATTTCGGCAAGATGATCATCGACTTCGGCATTGCCGCGCATCTGACCAAACCGGCGCGCTCCGCGGTGCTGCTCGGCACCGTCATCTCGGTGATTCAGAAGGCCCGTTCGCAGGTCGGCAAGGCGCGGTTCGTCCGCGAACCGATCGTGCAGGCTTCCCTGGCAGCGCCGCCCGCCTTCACCGTCATCCGCGGCCCGGCAATGCCGGTCGCGGCAGCGCCGGAATCGACAACCGCGCCGAACGGACCGATCGACATCCTCATTGCCGAGGACAATGACGTGAACCAGTTGGTCTTCGGCCAGATCCTCAATGGGTTGGGCTTGAGCTACCGTATCGCCGGCAATGGCCGCACGGCGGTCGAAATGTACCGGGCGCTGCGCCCCAAGCTGATCCTGATGGACGTTTCGATGCCCGAAATGAACGGCTACGAGGCGACCCGCGCCATCCGGGCGATGGAGGTCTCGACGGGCGCCCACATCCCGATCATCGGCGTCACCGCGCACGCGCTGAAGGGCGATCGCGACAAGTGCATCGATTCAGGCATGGACGACTATCTGCCGAAGCCCGTTTCGCCCGACCGCCTAGGCACCAAGATCGGCACCTGGCTCAGCGAGACCGTCGTGGCCAAGACCGCCTGACTGCATCCATGAGGATGCGTCAGACGGCGGCAGCCTCCAGACGATAGCGGCGCATCCAGTCGAGGCTTGTCGCGTCAGCAAGCTTTGCAACGCCGGGGCTTACATCCTCCTCGTCAGGTGCTGGGACTCCCAGGGCTTCGCAGATGCCTAGCAACGTCGCAGCCGGATTGCCTGAAAGGCGCTCATAGCCGACGCGCAGCGGGGATATGCCTTGCTCTGCGAACCAAATGTTCCAGGCCGCGTCATAGGTCTCGAGTTCCGTGACCTCTCGTTTGATACGCTCGAAATCATATTGGGGCTCTTTCGGCGGTGCGACCCTTTCGATCTCGGTGCCATCGGGAGCGATATGCCAAAGACCGGTCTGCTCCGCCTTGATCAGGGAGACAGCCTGCGCGAGCTTGTTCTCCCGCGAGAGGTGTATGTAGAGGACGCGGCCAAAGGCCTTTTCAAGACGCGCTCTGTCCGACTGCAGTTTCGGGAAAATCCGGTCGAGGGTTGCCGAGAGTTCATCCAGATTTTCGCGCATCAAGCGAAGGCCGAAGAGGCCGGTCCCACCCTTGCCGGCAGCGATCGCCGCGTTGAGATAGGCGACATTGAAGTCGAGCTCACTCATCGTGTCGCGATCGGGCAGCTTCCACTCTTCAGCCCACTCCAGCACATCCTGCCGCCGATAGAATGAGTGCGGATCGCCAGTCGTCTTCGTGGATGCCAGAAGCTTGCACAGCAGCGTGCTACCGGTCCTCGGCGTGCCGCAGATGATGTATCCATCGAACATGTTGAGGCCCATGCTGCTCGTCAAAGACAGGGCCGCCGCCCAGTAAGGATGGCGGCCGCTATAGCTGAAATCTTTGCTGGATGCGACGTCACGGCTATCGCTTTTAAATGCCTCTCTCGGACAAACACCATGCCGGCAGCGGCCAAATTACCGGTTGCGCACCACCACGCACGCCCCACCGACACTTTGCAATTTCTGGCAAATAACGTTGGCATCGGCGCGGCGGTCGACACCGATCCTGACCGCGTAGATGCCGCGCCGGCCGATCGGCGTGCGCACCCGGCTGACCACCGGATCATGCCCGTTGAGCAGGGCCGGGAACCGGCTCCTTACCCTGACCCACTGGTTGATCGCGGCGCTGCGGCGAAAATTGCCGGCCACTTGGATGCCCCATGGCTTTATGTTGATCGAAGCCATGGCCACCGTCCGCGACATGATCACCGGCAGTTTTCGGCAAGCGACGGCAAAATCCGTCTTTGCGTCGAGCGGCTCGACCCTTCCGGCATAGGCCCGGTCGGTGAACTTGTCGGCTGGTTCGCCCATGATGTCTAAGACATAGCTTTCGGTTTCCATCGGCAGGAAACCGCCGGAGCTGAGCCAGCGCGACACCCGGCTCTCGCCGGCATTGTAGGCGGCGGCGGCCAGGCCGAGATTGCCGTAGCCGGTTTTCATTTCGGCCAGATATCTGGCCGAAGCCGGAATCGCCTGGTTGATGTCGAAGGAATTGGCGAGCCCGCGCATCTTGGCGGTGCCCGGCATGAACTGGGCAATGCCTTCGGCACCGACCGGACTGACGGCGTTGGGATCGAAACGGCTTTCCTTCCAGATCAGCCGGGCGAAGAAATCCCTGGACAGGCCGTTCTGGTCGGCATGCGCCTGGATCAGATTGCAGACCTTGTCGATCAGCCGCTGCTTGGCGGATTGCGGCGGATCGGCCTGCACAAGGGTCGACCAGGTCAGCCCGTACAGCAGGATCAGCGCTGCCCAAAGGAAACGCTGCATCGGTTCTACTCGGCCGCGGCCTTGCCGCGACCGAACCGTTGCTCGATATAGTCGGCGACCATTTTCTCGAAATCCGCGGCGATCGACGGCCCGCGCAGCGTCGCCGCCTTTTTGCCGTCGACGAAGACAGGCGCCGTCGGCATTTCGCCCGTGCCGGGCAGCGAAATGCCGATGTCGGCATGCTTGGACTCGCCAGGGCCGTTGACGATGCAACCCATCACCGCGACCTTGAGGTTCTCGACGCCGGGGTATTTGTCGCGCCACACGGGCATGTTCTTCCTGAGATCGGCCTGGATGTTCTGGGCGAGTTCCTGGAACACGGTGGAGGTGGTGCGGCCGCAGCCGGGGCAAGCGGCAACAATCGGCACGAACTGCCTGAACCCCATGGTTTGCAGCAATTCCTGTGACACCTGCACCTCGCGCGTGCGGTCGCCGTTCGGCTCCGGTGTCAGCGAGATGCGGATGGTGTCGCCGATGCCTTGCTGGAGCAGGATGCCCATGGCGGCCGACGAAGCGACGATGCCCTTCGAGCCCATGCCGGCTTCGGTCAGGCCGAGATGCAGCGCATGATTGGAGCGGGTGGCGAGCTCGGTATAGACGGCGATCAGGTCCTGCACGCCGCTGACCTTGGCCGACAGGATGATTTTCTCGCGGCCAAGGCCGATCTCTTCCGCCATCTCGGCCGACAGGATCGCCGACTGCACGATCGCCTCGCGCATCACCTCCTGCGCGGTCAGCGGAAAACCCTTGTCCTGGTTGTCGTCCATCAGCCGGGTCAAAAGCTCCTGGTCGAGCGAGCCCCAGTTGACACCGATGCGCACCGGCTTGTCATGCCTGATCGCCATCTCGACGATATCGGCGAACTGGCGGTCCTTCTTGTCCTTGAAGCCGACATTGCCCGGATTGATGCGGTATTTGGCCAGCGCCTCGGCGCAGGCCGGATGATCGGCCAAAAGCTTGTGGCCGATATAGTGGAAATCGCCGACCAGCGGCACGTTGATACCAAGCCGCTGAAGCCGCTCATGAATGCGCGGCACGGCGGCGGCGCTCTCGTCGCGATCGACGGTGATGCGCACGATCTCCGAGCCGGCCCGGTGCAGCGCTGCGACCTGCGCAACCGTCTGGTCGATATCGGCCGTATCGGTGTTGGTCATCGATTGGACGATAACGGGCGCGCCGCCGCCGACGACCACGCCGCCGACATCGACGCCGACCGACGTGCGGCGGGGGAAAGGAGAGGAAAAATATCCGGTCATGCCGGCAGCCTTTTGTCTCTGGAGCATCTTGTGTCCTGCATGGACGCACAACGACGCCCCGGGCCGATGCGCTGAGGTCCGGGCATGAGGTGGAGGAGCAAAGATGGCTTGTCAATGGCGACAGGTCGCCACTGGCCGGAATCGCCCGCCGCCGGCGACCAGAAACAATCGATGATCTGGCGAAACGGGCGACGGCCGAAGCGGAGATTGAGCCGGGTGCAAGTCCAGCTTCGGCTGACAGACCGGTGCTGGAAAATCAAAACCCTCCACGCCGGCGGCGGGGTGCCGCCGGGAAAAGAGGCCGCGGATATTGGGCGGCTATGTCAGGAGGGCGTCAATGCGTGGTCGGTTTGCCTCTTAGTTTTTCAATCTCGTCCTTGAGTGCCAGCTTGCGTCGCTTGAGATTCACGATTTCGAGGTCGTCGACCGATGGATGATTCATCGCGTCATCGATTTCACGTTCGATGTCGCCGTGTTTCCGCTGCAACTCATCAAGATGGGATGCAAGAGACATGATTGGTTCTCCCTTTCATGGTTTTCCTCGATTGCAACCGTCACGGCGCGTCCACCGCAGGTTCGCTTCTGTGACGGCACGGTGACAGTGTGTCACCTTCCGCGGGCGATGTCGAATGATCCGTGGTAGCATTCCACGACACCTTGAAATGTGATATGGGCTGCACGCCGGTGACAAAACACCCGGTCCCGCCCAATCAGGCCCAGTTTTGGGCGCCGCAGACGTGCAGACGGTAGAGAATGTCCGATCAGGAACAGGCCGATATTCGCCTCGAATTTTCCCGCCTGAAGCAGGAACACGCCGATTTCGATGCCGCCATCAACGCGATGATCGCCATGGCCTGCGATCCGCTGCAGATCCAGCGCATGAAGAAGAAGAAGCTGTTCCTCAAGGATCGGCTGATGGCGCTGGAAGACAAGATCATTCCCGACATTATTGCATGAACTGGCATTCGCTCGTTCGCATGCCTAGGCTGCGATCGAAAGTCTCGCGGCACGATCACGCAGCAGGCCGATAAGTTCGCCGGTCCGCTCCTCGGACGTATCGATGGGGACCACCAGGCACATGGTCGCCTCGACCTTGCCCGGCGCTGAAAACACCGGCGCGGCAAGGCACTTCGTATAGGCATCGACAAGGCCCGAAGTGACGCAATAGCCGGTGACCTGCGCTTTTGCGATGTCGGCGACGAAATCGTCGAGCCGCAGTTTGCGCCCGTCGGGCAGCACGAGATCGTCGTCCGACACCATGCCTTCGATCTCAGCCTTCTCCAGCCCCGCCAGAAGCAGCCGCCCCGAGGCCGTCCAGGGCAGCGGTATCTGCAAGCCGGTGGCGGAACTGATGCGGAACGGCCTGGTGCCGGGACTCGCATGGACGATCGTATAGCGGCCGCTCTGCAGCATGCACAGTTCGGAAGTCTCGCCGGTCTCGCGCGACAGATTGTCGACCTCCTGGCGCCCCCGCCTCAACAGGTCGTTGCCCCGCACATAGTCCATTCCGTAGAGATAGAGCTTCTTGCCGAAATAGACGCGATTGCCGTCGCCTTCCATTTCCAGCAGTCCCGCATCGACCAGCGACCGCACCAGCGTATAGGTCGTCGAACGGGGCGCGTGCACGCCCTTGGCAAGGTCGCCAATGCCGATCGCGCGCTGGGTCGTGTGAAGAAACTCCAGAATCTCGAGCACCCGGTTGAGCCCCTTTTCACGGGAGCCCGAAATCTTCTCGCCGGCTGAAAGTGCCGAGGCATTGCCATCTTGCATTGTTGATTCCCGGTGTTAGTATCTGTCCTGTACAGGATACACACGTCTCTTGTAAGAGACAATCGCTTCGACGTCACTGACGCGTGTATTGCCTGTGCAAGGGGAACACAAACGAAAGGAGGTCGCCGTGAACGACACATCCGGAAGACGTGATTTTCTGAAATTGGGAATGGCGGGACTGGCCACGGCCGGCGTCGTGGGTGCGGCGGTAGCCGTCGATGCCCAGAAGGCCGCTGCTCAGGCAGCACCCGACAGCCTGCTGCGCACCGTGCTCGATCGCGGCAAGCTGATCGTCGGTACCGGCAGCACCAATGCGCCGTGGCACTTCGAGAACGATGCCGGCGAACTCGTCGGCATGGACATCACCATGGGACGCATTCTTGCCAAGGGCCTTTTCGACGATCCGACCAAGGTCGAGTTCGTGATGCAGGATCCGGCACAGCGCATCCCCAACGTCACCACCAACAAGGTCGACATCACCATTCAGTTCATGACGATGAGCGCCCAGCGCTCGCAGCTGGTCAATTTTTCCCGGCCTTACTATGTCGAGGGCGTCGCCCTGCTGAGCCTTCCGACCGCCGAGAACAAGACCTTCGACAAGCTGCTTGCCGGCGGCTCGGCGACACGCGTCTCCATCCTGCAGAATGTCGATGCCGAGGCGCAGGTGCATTCGGTGCTGCCCGAGTGCCAGGTTATGCAGATCGATACCCAGGCCAACGTGCTGCAGGCACTGGAATCGAAACGCGTCGACGCCGCTGCCGTCGATCTGTCCACGGTGCGCTGGCTCGCCTCGCGCAATCCGGACAGATATTTCGACGCCGGCAAGAGCTGGCTGAGCATGCTTTATGGCGCGGCACTCCGGCAAGGCGACCTTGACTGGCTGACCTTCGTCAACGCGACCTTCACCATCGCCATGTTCGGCCACGAAAACGCACTCTACGATGCCGCCTTCAAGGACTATTTCGGACAGGAGCCGCCGGCGCGCCATCCCGGCTTCCCAGCCATCTGACCTGCATCGGGCGGAAGGGCGTATCCAGCGCCCTTCCGCCTCCCTAGAGCAATTCCAGGAAAAGTGTGAAACGGTTTTCGTCCGGAATTGCGTCAAAACAAAGAGTTAGAGCGGGTCGCCGTTTCCGTGAAACGGTGAACCGCTCTAAGCCTGCGGCACTGAGGCGGACGCATGGGCTATGCCCTTAATTTCAACCTGATCTGGCGGCACTTCGACAAGCTGTGGGGCGGACTGCTGCTCAGTCTCGAACTCGCCGTCATATCGATCGCCATCGGCATCGTCATCGGCCTGGTTCTGGCGGTCTGGTATGTGTCTGCCGGACGCATCGTGCGCACCATCATCGCCGCCTACGTCGAATTCATCCGCAACGTGCCGCTGATCCTGCTCGTCTACCTCGTCTTCTACGGCTTGCCGACAGTGGTCGATATCGCCTACAGCGCGCCGACCTCGTTCGTCGTCACGCTGTCGCTCTATAGCGGCGCCTATTTGGTCGAGGTGTTTCGCTCCGGGCTCGAAGCCGTTCCGCGCGGACAGCTGGACGCCGGCAAGGCAATCGGCCTGACACCCTGGCAAAGGCTGCTCAACGTGCGCCTGCCGACCATGCTGCGCATCACCTTGCCGGCATTGTCCAACACCTTCATATCGCTGTTCAAGGACACCTCCGTCGCGTCGGTCATTTCGGTGCCGGAGCTGACCTATGGCGCCCAGTGGATCAACTTCAACACCTTCCGCATCGTCGAGGTCTATCTCGTGGTCACGGCGATGTATCTGGTGACCGGCTACATCTTGCTTTTTGCGCTTCGGCTTGTCGAGCGCCGGTTCAGGGCGGCGCGCTGATATGCTGACCCAGATCGCCTATGCCTTACCTTTCCTCGCCCAGGGCTTTGCGCTGACACTGTGGGTATCCCTGCTGGTCGTGGTATTTTCGCTGATTGCCGGCGTGATCATGGGCGTCGGTCTCGTCTATGGCCCGGTGCCGTTGCAATGGGCCGTGCGCATCTTCAGCGACACCATCCGCGGCATCCCGATCCTGGTGCTCATCTTCTTTGTCTATTACGGACTGCCGGCCATCGGGCTTCATCTGCCGTCGTTCTGGGCCGCCGTGCTGGCGCTGACCCTGTTCAAGACAGCCCAGGTCGTAGAATATTTCAGAGGCGCTGTCGGCTCCATTCCGAAAGGGCAGTCCGAGGCGGCGATGGCGATCGGGCTGACCTTTCGACAGCGGCTCGCCTACGTCATCTTCCCACAGGCGTTCAGGCGCTTCCTGCCGCCCTGGATCAACGGCGTCACCGATGCGGTCAAGGGCAGCGCGCTGGTATCGCTGCTCGGCATCACCGACCTGATGCAGGCCATCAACCAGGTCATCGGCCGCACCTATGAGGCCATGCCGCTCTATATTCTCGGCGCGCTCATCTACTTCGCGGTCAACTATGCCCTTTCGCTCGCCAGCCGGCGGCTCGAGCGGCGTTTCTCCTTCATCCGGGAATAGCAATGTCCACAAGTCCGAAAAACACCCCGGCCCTTCTCGACGTCCAGGACGTTTCCAAAGCCTTTGGGACCGTCCAGGTCCTGCGTTCGGTCAGCCTGCAGGTGGCGAAGGGCGAGGTGGTGACCGTCATCGGCCCTTCCGGCAGCGGCAAGACCACGCTGCTGCGTTGCGTCAACTTTCTCGAAAGCTATGACAGTGGTTCGATCCGCATCGACGGCAAGGAGGTCGGCTTTCGCGAAGCCGGAACCCGCCAGCGTCGCAGCGAACGCGATCTCGCCGCGATGCGCGCCGAGACCGGCATGGTGTTCCAGAGCTTCAACCTCTTTCCGCACCTGACAGCCGCCGGCAACATCATGCTTGGCCTCACCAAGGTGCGCGGCAAGAGCAACGCCGAAGCGCGCACCATCGCCGAACACTGGCTCGGCCGGGTCGGCCTCGCCCACAAGGCCGACAGCCTGCCCGCCGAACTGTCCGGCGGCCAGCAGCAGCGCGTCGGCATTGCCCGCGCCGTGGCCATGGGGCCGAAGATCCTGCTTCTCGACGAGATAACCTCCGCGCTCGACCCGGAACTGGTCGGCGAGGTGCTCGAGGTCGTTCGCAGCCTGGCCGAGGACGGCATGACGATGGTGATGGTCACGCACGAAATGGCGTTTGCCCGCGATGCCTCGAGCCGCATCATCTTCATGGCCGATGGCGGCGTCAGCGCGGCGGGTCCACCCGCCGAAATCCTGGCGGCCGACACCGACAATGAGCGCCTGCGCACCTTCCTGGCACGCTTCCGCGCCTCGCATTTCTAGAACGGGACAGCGAACGCTGTCGCAAGGAGCCTTCTTTCATGACGCCTTATATCCGGCTCGCCGCGTTGGGCCTGACGCTGCCCGAGCCGCCGACACCGATCGCCAACTTCGTCACCCATGCCGAAAGCGGCCGGCTGATCTTCCTGTCCGGCCAGGGTCCGCTGCGCACCGACGGCACGCTGTTTACCGGCAAGGTGGGGGAGGATGTCAGCGTCGAGCAGGCTTATGGCCATGCCCGCCTCACCGGCCTCAATCTGCTTGCCGTCATGCACGCAGCCACTGGCGACCTTGGCCGGATCGTGCGCGTCGTCAAGCTGCTCGGCTTCGTCAACGCCATACCGACCTTCAGCGACCACCCGAAAGTGGTCAATGGCTGTTCCGACCTGTTTGCCGATGTGTTCGACAATATCGGCGGCCATGCCCGCTCGGCGATCGGCGTCGGCTCCTTGCCTGGAAACATCACCGTTGAAATCGAGGCGGTTGTCGAGATCGCCGCCTGACCTTTAGAAGAATGGAATCCGAGAGATGAAAACCACGTCCACCGACGGCTCCAACACCACCATCCGCGAACGGCTCGGCCTTCGCCCGATCATCAATGTCTCCGGCACGATGACCGCGCTCGGCGCGTCGATCATCGTCCCCGAAGCGATCAGCGCCATGGCGGAAATGGCCTCGCAATGGGTGGAAATGGATGACCTGCAACGTGCCGCAAGCACGATTGTCGCGCGCCTGACCGGCGGCGAGGCCGGTTTCATCACTGCCTGCTGCGCCAGCGGCATCACCATGGCGATCGCAGGTGCTATGACGGGGACCAATCTGCTCGCCATCGAGCGGCTGCCTGATAACACGGAGGGCCTCAAGTCGGAGGTCATCGTCCAGCTCGGGCACATCGTCAACTATGGTGCGCCGATCGACCAGTCGGTCCGGCTGGCGGGCGCCAGGGTCGTGCCGGCCGGCACGGTCAGCGTGACGCAGGACTATCATGTGCGCGACGCGATCAACGACCGCACGGCGGCGGGCCTCTACGTCGTTGCGCACCACACCGTGCAGTATGGCATGCTGTCCCTGGAGGAATTCTGCGAGATCTGCCACGCCAGGGGCATCCCTGTGATCGTGGATGCGGCTTCAGAGTATGATCTGCGCGGCTTCCTCGCGCGCGGCGCCGACATTGTCATCTACAGCGGCCACAAATTCCTGAGTGGGCCGACCAGCGGCATCGTCACCGGGCGCAAGGATCTGGTTCGCACCGCCTATCTCCAGAACCGCGGCGTCGCCCGCGCCATGAAGGTCGGCAAGGAGAGCATCGCCGGCACCATGGCCGCACTGGAAGCCTGGGAAAAGCGCGACCATGCCGGCATCCGCCGCCGCGAAGACGCCGCGCTCAACCTGTGGAAGGAGACGTTGCAGGGCCTGCCGGGCATTGTCGCGCAGATCATTCCCGATCCGACCGCCAACCCTCTCGATCGGCTTCAGATTTTTGTACTGCCCGAAAGCCGGTTCACGGCGGCCGGCCTCACCTCGGCATTGGCGACGGGCTCGCCACCGATCATCGTGCGCAACCATGAGGTGGAGCGCGGCCATTTCTTCCTCGACCCCTGCAATCTTCATCCCGGCGAGGCCGAGATCGTCGCCGAACGGCTGCGCGCCATATTGACCGCCAAGGACCGCCCGGCCGATGCGATGAAACTCGCCCGCAAGGATTCGTCCGGCGTCTTACGCTGGCCAGATTGAACACCCGGCGAATCGCTTGCTGAAATGCGCCGACCGTAACCAGCACGCGCCATCATGCGCCTATTGGCCTGACGGGCTCTCCAGGGCACCGGCCGGGAAACTGCCGGCTCCCTTTGCGCGCCTTGGCGGGTCCAGCCTGGTGGCCGCTTCGTAGCCTCTCAAAACAATAACTTTACAAATATCTTTATTTATGTGAAGTCATGACGATTGAAGGATCGATCATGACAGCCACTCGTTTCGCCACGCGCCTGAATTCCTTTGCCTCGCGACCGCACGCCGAGTGGCCCGATCTTACCGGCAAGCCGTCGCTGCTGCAGATGGCGGCGCGCGCCGCCAAGGTCGAGGGGCTTACCGATCTGGATCTCAACTTTCCTGACCATGTCAGGGAAAAGCCCACGGAAATTGCTCTGAAACTGGGCGATCTTGGGCTCTCCATCAATGGCTTTGCCATGCGCTACTACTCCAACCCCGCCTTCAAGCTCGGCGCTTTCACCAATCCGGATCCGGCGGTGCGTCGCGAGGCCATCGACCTGACCAAGGCCGGCAT
>NZ_RZRK01001039.1:0-1814 GCF_003997835.1 Mesorhizobium sp. M7A.F.Ca.CA.004.12.1.1 | reverse complement strand
AGGCAAGACCGTGCTGGTCGCCGACACCGCCGTGCACGATATGCCGAATGCCGAGCAGATCGCCGACATCGCCGAGGAGGCCGCGGGCTTTGCCCGCCGCATGGGTTATGAGCCGAGGCTCGCCATGCTCGCCTATTCCACCTTCGGCCATCCACAGGGCGAGCGCTCCGAACGCGTCCAGGAAGCGGTGCGCATCCTCGACAAGCGCCGCGTCGATTTCGAATATGACGGCGAAATGGCCGCCGACGTGGCGCTCAACGCGCGGGCCATGGCGCAATATCCGTTCATAAGGCTGACCGGCCCGGCCAATGTGCTGATCATGCCGGCGTTCCACTCGGCTTCGATCTCGACCAAGATGCTGCAGGAACTCGGCGGCTCGACGGTGATCGGCCCGCTGCTGGTCGGGCTGAACAAGCCGGTGCAGATCGTGTCGCTGAATGCCAAGGACTCGGACATCGTCAACATGGCGGCGATCGCGGCCTATACGGCGGGGACTTGAGCGGCGAGCCTTAGCGGTGAGTCCGGGAGGCGTTCAGCCCGGCGCGAACACGCGCGCAGCCTCGACGACCTCGTCCACCTGATCCTGCCGCAGCAAGTCGATCGGGACGCGCCCGTCGAGTTGCGCCGAGGGCCGCGTCAGCCACAGCCATGCGAGCCTTGGATTGGTGATCAGCGACAGCACGTCGCGAATGCCTGCAACCGGCCGTCCATCGACGAACTGCGCCAGCGGGAAGACATGTTTGCGGCCGCCCTTGCGCAAGGCGATGACCTCGCCCCGCCGCTGCCAGCGGTGCAGGGTCGAGCGGGCGATACGCAAATTCTCTTCCAGATAGGTCGAGCCGGCGACGCGGCCCGCCCAGTCCTCGATCAGCATCGATTCGAGATCGTCGGATTTTGGCAGCGAAGGAGGCTCGACATCGATCAATGGGGTCGTCGGCGGATTGATCACGCCGGCTATACCGGCTTCGCTGCGGCGCGCGGCTTCCGCCGCCAGCGCGCGCACGAATTTCGAGGCCAGGCCGGGCAGGTCGGCATGGATGGCGTCGATAGCGCGCTGGTGCTTCGGTGACAGCAAGGTGACGGCGGACGCTATGCTGCCGGCGATTTTGCCGACCGAGACCATGGTGGGCTTGTTGATGGCCTCGTCATAGTGGGCAAGCGCGCGTTCGACGTCTTCGGCGACCATCTCGGCGAAGTCGTCCTGCTTGAGGCCCTGGAGCTGAAATCTGTTCATACATCTGTCTTCTGGGCCGCGCTCTCCTCCCACAGCTGCGGCCGGCTGTTGAATCTCTAGAGCGGAAAGCGGAAATCGCGACGGCAACGAATCCGGCCGCCCGACAGCATGCTGTCTAGCATTTCTTGACACCCCAACTGGCTGAGGGCGCACCGAAATGTCAGTCGCGGGACGCCCGGATTGCGTGTAGGTGCGATGTATGACAGCCGCGCGACGGTGAGGGGCGGAGGCGGCCTTCCCTTCTCCCCCTGTGGGAGAAGGTGGATTGGCGCGCAGCGCCAAGACGGTTGAGGGGTGTTGGACGGAGTACCGTCAGTGCCAAGCTGGAGCACCCCTCATCCGTCGCCTTCGGCGACACCTTCTCCCACAGGGGGAGAAGGGAAGAGCTTTCCCTACAGCAACCCCGCCTGCTCAGCCTCGCGGCGCAGATTCTGCCGTGGCCTGGGGCCGATCTGCTGGATCACCAAGCCGGCCGCCAGTGAGCCAAGGTCGCCGCAAGTCTGCAGGTCGCGGCCTTGCGTGTAGCCATGCAGGAAGCCGGCGGCATAGAGATCGCCGTCTTCCTGCATGGCTACACGCA
>NZ_RZRK01001038.1:0-1817 GCF_003997835.1 Mesorhizobium sp. M7A.F.Ca.CA.004.12.1.1 | reverse complement strand
GGATCGGAAGCCGTCACCACCAGTTTTTCATCGGTGGGAACGAAATTGTCGGTCTTGAAGACATGGAAGGGAATTTCGGTCGATATCAGCACGATGATGGCGCTGTCGGAGGTGACCTTGCCGTTCGAGATCAGGCGCGTCGTCTCGAATTTCAGATCGTCGCCGGCGGAGCCGTCAAGCAGCGGAATGTCGTCGAGGCCCCAGTGGATGGCTGAACTCACCGCTTCTTCGGCATAAGAGAGCCCGTCGATGAAGCAGAGCGCGAAAGTGCCTTTGGTCCGATCGCAACCAGGGCGCGCGCGCAGCGATCGCCGCAGGGTCTCCACCTCGCCGGTGATCCTGTCCATACCCGACGAGGACAGATTTTCGACCATCACGCTGACGGCGGTGAACGCGGTGGACGGAAGCAGCATGGCCAGCACATGGCCATCCTCGAGACCTTGCGGCGTGATCTCGCCGGCAGTCGAACAGCCGGCGTGGTGGAGCGCCGGTGCGTGGGTCATGAGCGCCTGGGAAAGGGCGCTGGCTTCGACCAGGCTCTGGGAAAAGAACAGCAGGGCAAAGCCTGCGTCGATGGCGGCTGCTTCCAGTGCGATCGCCTTGGCGAACGCCTCCATGTCGGGCTCGTCCGTAGTGAGCGCCGACAGGCCGCATGCATAGCGCGTCTGTGAATTGGCCAGCGATGTTCTCCGCATTTCCTCCGACGCTTTTTTGTGCGCGGCTGTTTTTAAATGCTTCTGGCGCGCGGGCGTCGACCGACATTGTTGCCTTCAATCGGCGGTTTGGCAATGGGGCCACCGGCACCGCATGTTTGGGCGCGGCCATGACCGAAAGTACAATGTTCCGCGTTTGCGACGTGCTGTTTTTTGTCCGATGTGCGGTGTACGAATAATGCACCACCGAAGCGCGAATACCGCGTCGGCAGCGTGGATACCAAGGTTGATACCCAGGGAGGGACCATGTCGGACGTTTCGTTGATGGTGAACGGAAAGCGGGTCAGCGGTGCTGCCGAGGACCGAACACTTCTGGTTCACTTCCTGCGGGAAAATCTCGGCCTTACCGGCACGCATGTCGGTTGCGACACCTCGCAATGCGGTGCCTGCGTCGTCCACGTCGATGGCAAGGCGGTCAAATCCTGTACGATGCTCGCGGTGCAGGCCTCCGGCTCCACCGTGCTGACGATCGAGGGCCTGGCCAATGGCGCCGACCTGCATCCGGTGCAGGCCGCCTTCAAGGAACATCACGGGCTGCAATGCGGCTTCTGCACGCCGGGCATGATCATGACGGCGACCGACATGATCAGCCGCCACCCCGAAGGGCTCGACGAGGCGACGGTGCGTGCCGAGCTCGACGGCAACATCTGCCGCTGCACCGGCTACCACAACATCGTCAAGGCGATCCTCGCCGCATCGACGACGATGAAGGGGTCCAAGGGTAAGGCGAGACAAGCTGCTTAGGCAAGGGAATAAGGGAGTAGGGCAGTAGGGGAGTAGGGCAAAAAGGCCAACGCAACGAGGCCCTTTTTCCCTAGTCCCTTACTCCCTACTGCCCTACTCCCATAATTCCGGAGGAATTTCTGATGGGCATTGAAGGTGTTGGCGCTCGGGTCGCGCGCAAGGAAGACAAACGGTTCATCACGGGCGCCGGCCGCTATGTCGACGACATGGTGGTTCCCGGCATGAAGCACGCCGCCTTTGTGCGCAGTCCGCACGCGCATGCGCAGATCAAGAAGATCGATGTGAAGAAGGCCCAAGGCATGCCCGGCGTCATCGGCGTGCTGACCGGCAAGGAACTCAAGGCCGACGGCATCGGCAATC
>NZ_RZRK01001037.1:0-1819 GCF_003997835.1 Mesorhizobium sp. M7A.F.Ca.CA.004.12.1.1 | reverse complement strand
GCCAGGGGACAGATATGACCGACCTATCCTGGCTGACCGCCCGGCCCGTCGCCCATCGCGGCTTCCACGACATGAACAAGACGCGCTGGGAAAACACGCTGTCAGCCTTCGCTGCGGCCGCCGAACGCGGCTATGCCATCGAATGCGACGTCCACCTGTCGTCCGACCGCGTTCCTGTCATCATCCATGACGGAGATCTCAAGCGCCTGACCGGCCAGGATGGTTTCGTCTGGCAGCGCACCGCAGCAGAACTCGCGGCGCTCAGGGTCGGTGGCACGGCGGACCATGTGCCGACGCTGCAGGAAATGCTCCACCTGGTCGACG
This sequence comes from Mesorhizobium sp. M7A.F.Ca.CA.004.12.1.1, assembly GCF_003997835.1. NCBI lineage: Bacteria > Pseudomonadati > Pseudomonadota > Alphaproteobacteria > Hyphomicrobiales > Phyllobacteriaceae > Mesorhizobium > Mesorhizobium sp. M7A.F.Ca.CA.004.12.1.1. The sequence goes on along the minus strand of NZ_RZRK01001037.1, from coordinate 1,495 downwards.
GCCGCGTGCCATTGGTGGTCGAGTTGAAAGGCACGCCCGGCTATGACGAAGGCCTGGTGGCAAGCGTCGGCAAGATGCTCAAGCGCTACAAGGGCAAGGCGGCGATCATGTCGTTCGACCACTGGCTGGTCCGCGATTTTCCGAAAGACGCGCCGGGTATCCCCGGGGGTCTCACCGCCTACGGCAAGGACGTCGGGCTGATCGAGGCGCATTTCGCCATGCTGGCGCACGACATCGCCTTCACCTCCTACGCGGCCGGCGACCTGCCGAACCCATTCGTCAGCTTCGTGCGCGAAAGGCTGAAAATGCCTGTTATCACCTGGACGGTGCACGACCAGCCGGCGGTCGACCTGACCTTCAGATATGCCGACCAGATGACGTTCGAGGGGTTCGAGCCCGATCTGGTCAAAGTCGCCTGAGTGTCTGAAACGTGACTTGTACCAGGCCGGACGGAGCTTAAATAAGCCTCATGGATCAGGGCGACGAGGGTGACGGACAAACGGCCAATGCTGACTATTCGATCCGCGTCGCCGCCGGCATTGGCGCCTTCACCTGTGATGAATGGAACGGCTTTGCCGGAACCGCGCGCGGAGATTCAGAAACCAGTTACAATCCTTTGGTTTCCTTCGCTTTTCTAAGCGCACTCGAAGATTCTGGATGCGCCGTGCGGCGCACCGGCTGGCAGGGCCATCACCTCAGGCTGGAGGACGGGCAAGGCAGATTGCTGGGCGCGGTGCCCTGTTATCTCAAATCGCACAGCCAGGGCGAATATGTGTTCGATCATGGCTGGTCGGATGCCTTCGAGCGCGCCGGCGGCCGTTACTATCCCAAACTGCAAAGTGCCGTGCCGTTCTCCCCGGTCACCGGCCCTCGCCTGCTGGTCAGCAAAGGCGAGGACAGCGCCAAAGTGAAGGCCGGTCTCGCGGCGGGCCTGAAGGCGGTGACGCAAAAACTCGGCGTCTCTTCCGCGCATGTCACCTTCGCGCAAGAGAGCGATGTGGAAGTGCTGGAAGCGGCAGGCTTCCTGCACCGCACCGACCAGCAATTCCATTTCTTCAACGAAGGTTTTTCGACCTATGACGACTTCCTCGCCACCCTTGCCTCGCGCAAGCGAAAGGCGATGAAGAAGGAAAGGCGTGAAGCGCTTGCCCCAGGCATTTCGATCGATCGGCTGACCGGCAAGGACCTCACGGAGAAGGCCTGGGACGATTTCTTCGCCTTCTACATGGACACCGGCAGCCGCAAATGGGGCCGGCCCTATCTCAACCGTCAATTCTTCTCGCTGATCGGCGAACGCATGGCCGACGACATCCTGCTGGTGATGGCCAGGCGCAATGGCCGCTATATCGCCGGCGCCATCAATTTCATCGGTTCGGACGCACTCTATGGCCGCAACTGGGGCTGCATCGAGGACCATCCTTTCCTGCATTTCGAGGTCTGCTATCACCAGGCGATCGACTTCGCCATCGAACGCAAGCTGAAGGTTGTCGAGGCA
>NZ_RZRK01001036.1:0-1822 GCF_003997835.1 Mesorhizobium sp. M7A.F.Ca.CA.004.12.1.1 | reverse complement strand
CGCTGCTTCTCTGGCTGCTGCCGCGCCTTGCTCTTGGCTCGGAAGCCCCGACCTTGATGGCCGCGCGCCTGCCGCGCGCAAGCCGGCCCGGCCTTATGCTGACGGCGATCGGCCTGGCCTTGCTTTTGCTGCTCGGGCTGGCCCTGCTCTATGGACCGGGCCCGCATGGCTGGAACTTCGCCTTCGGCGACGAGCTGCAGCCTTTGCTGTCGTGGCGGTGGCCCCGCGTGCTTGCCGCGCTGAGCGCCGGGGCGATGCTGGCGCTTGCCGGGCTGATGATGCAGCGGCTGACCGGCAATCCGATGGCCAGCCCGGAAGTGCTTGGCATCAGCGCCGGTGCTGCGCTCGGCATGATGGTGGCGCTGTTTGCGCTCTCGGATGCCGGACGCCCGGTTCAGACGGCGGCGGCAACCATCGGCGCCTTCGCCGCTTTGCTGGTGACGCTGGCGATCGGCCGCCGTGCCGCCTATGCGCCGGAGCGGCTGCTGCTTGCCGGCGTTGCTCTGACGGCCTTGTTCGACGCGCTGATCCTGGTGCTCACCGCCACCGGCGATCCGCGTGCCATGCTGCTGCTCAACTGGCTGACCGGTTCGACCTATGGCGTCGATGTCGGTGACGCCTTGCTCACCGGTGGCATCGCCGTCTGCCTCTTCGCACTCGCGCCTTTCTTCATGCGTTGGCTCGACATCCTGCCGCTTGGCCCCGCCGCTGTGCAAGGCCTTGGCATTGACCTGAAGAGGACGCGGCTTCTCGTGCTGCTGGTGGTCGCGGCACTCACCGCAGCCTCGACGCTGATCGTCGGTCCGCTGACCTTCATCGGCCTGATGGCGCCGCACCTTGCCCGTCGCCTTGGCCTCTCCCGTGCGCTGCCGCAGGCCGTTGGCGCGGTGCTCGCCGGCGCGCTGATCATGGTCGCCGCCGACTGGGTGGGCCGCACCGCCATCTTCCCGCGCCAGGTCCCGGCCGGTCTCGTCGCCACACTGATCGGCGGCCCGGTGCTGATGTGGCTGCTGCGCCGCCGCTGACCTTTAGCCCTTGTGGAGATATCGATGTCCAAGTCGATGCCAGCCTTGATCGCCGACACCACGGTCCACGATCTTGTCCCGGCGCAGGGCGGCGCCCCCTGGCGGATATTCCTGCATGTGCCGTCCGGGCCGGTGCCCGAGGCCGGCTGGCCTGTGCTCTACATGACCGACGGCAACGCCGTCATCGGCACGGCGGTCGACGCCATGCGCGCGCAGGCCTTCTATCCAACGGGCACCAATGTCGGCTGGGGCGTCATCGTCGCCATCGGCTATCCCGTCGAGGGCGCCTATGACCCGCTGCGCCGCTCATGGGATCTCGGCCCGCCGCCGGGCAAGACCTATCCGCCCTTCTATGAGGGCACGCCCGAAGTCCGGACCGGTGGGGCAGGGGAGTTCCTTGCCTTCATCGAGGACGAGTTGAAGCCGTGGGTCGCCAGTCGGATCACGGTCGACGCTAGCCGCCAGGCGCTTTATGGCCATTCCTTCGGTGGCTTGTTTGCGCTCTATGCCCTGTTCACGCGGCCCTCGGCCTTCCAGACCTGGATCGCGGCGAGCCCCGCCATCTATTGGGAAGACCGTGCCATCGATCGCTTTCTCGAAACCTTCGAGGCCGCCATCCCCGCTGGTTTGGCGACGACCGTGATCCTGTCGGCCGGCGAGTACGAGACCGAGAAGCTGGCGCCGTTTCAGATTGGCGCCGAGGACGAGGAAAAGCGCCTCCAGCAGAAGAAGGTGACATGCACCGACGAATTCGCGCGGGCAATGGCGCAGCGGCTTGATGCTCTCCCGGGCGTGCC
>NZ_RZRK01001035.1:0-1822 GCF_003997835.1 Mesorhizobium sp. M7A.F.Ca.CA.004.12.1.1 | reverse complement strand
GACAGAAGATATCATGCGCCGAACGGAGCAGCGGCAGGACATGGACGATGATCGACTGCCTGTCTTGTCGCGCGGGTACCGGGATTGATCGGACCGAGGGTTCGATCTCGCTGCGCACGGCGGCGATGGCTTGCTGAAACAAAAGGTCTGCTTGCACATCGCCAATCGCCATGCTGCCGAAGGCGACCGGCAGGAACATCGCGGGCATGGCCTCAAGCAGCGGGTTGGTGGCCAGCACGCGTCCATTGGATGAAAGGACAGCAGCCGGCAGTCCCATTCTTTCCATTGCCGCAACTGTTCCTTGCGCGCGCTCAAGCCCGAGCCTCGCCGCAATCAGGCTGGCACGCGCCAGATGCGGCCGCAGCGCGTTCATTCGCGCGAGATCGTCTGCCGAAGGACGATCGTTGTCGCGCCAGCGCTCGGTCGAAAACAGTGCCATTTCCCCCGTCGGCATGACGATGAACGAACCAATCTGTCCGCCAATCCCCAGCGGCCGGGTGCGATCGAGGCGCAGGTGATTGCTTGCCAGAGCTCCGGCGGGGAAATAATCGGCGTCGTAGACAAAAGCCGAAGGCGGGGTCATCGAGAAGAGGAGTTGCACCTCCTCGCTCTTCTGCCATCCATTGGCAGCGTCGAAAGCCTCCAGCACTGGCGAGATCAAATCGGTCGCGATGAATTTTGGCGGGGCTCGGTCATCGAACAGGACAAGCGAGGCGGCAGCCGAGTTGGACTCGCTGCTCAACTGCTCCAGGACGTCGCGCCACATCTCCGGCACGAATGCAGCCTCGTAGATGCGGTCGGCCAGATCGGAAGTCACTTGTGCCTCGTTGGCTGCGCTACCAACTCCGCGTTCTTCACCAAGGCGGCAAGCTGGCTTTGCTGGCGGGTTCCTGTCTTGGCGAATATCCGCTCAAGATAGGTGCAGCCGGTTTTCACGGTGATGGTCAGATCGGACGCCGCATCCTTCAACGGCCGCGGTTCTGCATCAGCGACAATCAGTTGGAACTCTCCGCAGGCGGAACCGGTCGTGCCGGGCCAGAGCTCGGGAACGAAAGCCGCCTCGTAAATCGCTTCGATCAGGCCGCCGCTCATCGGAACGGCTCCGCGCTCTTCAACAAGGCGACAAGCTGGCTTTGTTGCCGTGTCCCGGTCTTGGCGAAGATCCGTTCGAGATAGGTGCGGCTGGTTTTGACGGTGACGTTGGAGCTTGCCGCTGCCTCCTTCAACGGCCGCCCTTGCGCAAGGGAGGCCGCCAGCCGCGCCTCTGCGGGCGTCAGGTCGAACAGGCCGGCAAGCAGGCTTGGCGACGGCACGGTGGCGCTGGCGCTCATCGCCGTCGCCGCAACCAGAATGTCAGCCCCGGAAAAGATCTCATGCGCGGCACGGCGCAGCGGCAGGAGATGAATGACCAGCGCCGGTTGGCCCTCCCTGGCTGGAATGGGGATGGAACGCACGACCCGATCTTGCAAATTGTGCGTAATGGCTTGCCGGAAAAGCTCATTCGCGGACACGTCGGCAAGTGCCATGCCGCCATGTGCGGCGGCGATGAAAACGGATGGCATGTTTTCCAGCAGCACATTGGCCGTCAGCACGCGTCCCGATGCAGTCATTACCGCCGCCGGCAGACCAAGGGCCTCGAGAGCCGAGACGCTCGCTTTGGCCTGCTCCATGCCCAGCCGCGCCGATACCAGGCCGGCACGCGAAAAGTGCGGGCGAAGCTGGTCGAGCCTGTCGATCGACGTCTGATCGTAGGTGCCGTCCCGCGTCCAGCGTTGAAAGACAAATGTAACCAGTTCGCCGCTCGGCATGGCAACCGCCGAAC
>NZ_RZRK01001034.1:0-1827 GCF_003997835.1 Mesorhizobium sp. M7A.F.Ca.CA.004.12.1.1 | reverse complement strand
TCCGATGTGAAGGCGTAGATGTTGCCATAGACGTCGCCGAAGCTGTCGTTGAAGAAGGGTCCCTGCACCCCCTGCGGAAACTGCGCCGCGATGTCGTTGACCATGTTGCGCACCTGAATCCAGTTCGGCACGACATCGCGTGCTTTGGTGGTGTCCTTCAGGTTGACGAAGATGACGGTCTGGCCGGCCGTGGTGACGGACTTGGTGTAGTCGAGGCTGTCGAGTTCCTCGAGTTTCTTCTCGATACGGTCGGTCACCTGCTGCACGGTTTCCCTGACCGAGGCGCCCGGCCAGTTGGCCTGGATGATCATCGTCTTGATGGTGAAATTGGGGTCTTCTTCACGGCCGAGATTGAGGTAGGAGAACACGCCAGCCACGACGAAGACAAGCATGAAATACCAGACCATGGAGCGGTGGTTGAGCGCCCAGTCGGAGAGATTGAAGCCTTTCATGAGGCCCCTCCCTCGGGCACTGTCACCTTCTGGCCTTCGCTCAGGCTGTGGACGCCCGCCGTGACAACACGCATGCCGGCCTCCAGCCCCTCGGCCACCGTGAAGGTGCCGCCATTCTTCGACGCGACCTTTATGTCGTGTGCGTTCACGCTGGATGTCTGCGGGTCGACGATCCATACTTTCGCGGAACCGTTCTTTTCGAACAGCGCCGACATGGGCAATTCGATCGTCGGTGCCACCTTGGTCACGCGGGTCGCCGTCACCGTCGAGCCGAGCCGGAAGGCCTGTGGCGGATCCGTGAGCGTCAGCTTGACGCGCCGCGTGCGGGTCGAGCCCTCGGATTGCGGTGCGATCTCGCGCAGCTTGGCCCCGGTCTGGATCGTAGGCAGCGACTGCAGGATCACCTGGAAGGGCGTGCCGGCCTCAAGATCACCGGTCAATTGATCGGGAATGTCGACCACCGCCTCGCGCAGGTCCGAACGCGCCACGGTGACGACGGTCTGGCCGGGCGAGACCGTCTGGCCAACTTCGGCGCCGACCGCGGTGACGACACCGTCGAAATCAGAGAACAGCCTGGCATAGCCGAGCTGTTCCTGCGATTTGGCAAGCGAAGCCTTGGCCCGCTCGACACCTGCCTCCGCGGCTTTGCGCGCCTGCTGCGCGGCATCGAAGACAGCTTGCGTGGCGTTGGCCGAGGCGAGCAACTGGCGCTGCCGTTCCTCGCTGGCGGCGGCGTTGGCGAGCTGCGCCTCGGCATTGGACAGTTCCGCCTTGGCCGCCTGGAGGCCCAACTCCAGTGCGGTCGGATCCAGTGCCGCTATCGTCGTGCCCTTGCTGACGATGTCGCCGACCTGGACGTCGCGCGAGACGACCCGGCCAAGCAGGCGGAAGGCCAGGTCGGCGCTGACCTGCGGTTCGACGGATCCGGCAAAACCGAAGATTTGCGTGGTGCGCGGCTCGATCACCATCGACAGCACCGGTCGGACGATCTCGGGCGGCTTTTCCTCCGACTTGGAGCAGGATGCCAGCGCGCCGAGCATGAGCACGCCGAGCAGGATGCGTGGCGTCCGGCTCATTGGCCCGCTCCCGATATCTCGATCGTCTGTCCAGGGCTGAGCAGCTGTCCTCCAGCGGTGACGACGCTCTGGCCCGCGTCCAGCCCCTTGGCGATCACGACCGTGCCCGAATTGAACGCCAGCACTTCGACTGGCGCCATCGTCACTGCCTTGGTCGAGGGATCGACGATCCAGACCGCCGGCTTGCCGCCGCTGGACGTCAGCGCCTGCCAAGGCAGCAGGATCGCCTTCGCCGGCTTGGCGCTTACCGTGCCGATGACGGCTGCCCCAAGCGGCATGCCGGCGGGCGTGTCGGGAAT
>NZ_RZRK01001033.1:0-1831 GCF_003997835.1 Mesorhizobium sp. M7A.F.Ca.CA.004.12.1.1 | reverse complement strand
ATCTATGACGAGATCGTCAAAGTGTCGAACGAGGATTCCGTGGCCAATGCCCGCCTCGTCGCCCGCCTCGAAGGCGTGCCGGTCGGCATCTCTTCGGGCGCCGCCCTGCAGGCGGCCATCGTCGTCGGCTCGCGGCCGGAGAACAAGGGCAAAAATCTTGTGGTGGTCATCCCGTCCTTCGCCGAGCGTTACCTGTCGACAATCCTGTTCGAGGGGCTGGGATCGTAGTCCGACGCTTCTTCGTGACCAAGCTGGCCCGCTGAAAAAACGCCCGTGGCCGCCATCGGCGGCTTGAGCGCCACACCGCTTCCGGTTCATATCTCCCCCGGCCTGCTTTGCGCGGGCCGGGGGAGAATTTATGTACAAGCTTTATACCCGTCCCGGCAGCGGCGGCTTCGTGGTCGAGGCGGCGCTGGCGCTGGCCAATGTACCATTTGAGCAGATCGACGTGCCGAAGACCGACCGGCCCGATCCCGCCTTCCTCGACATCAGTCCGTTGAACCAGGTGCCGGTGCTGACCTTGCCGGACGGAAGCTCGATGACCGAATCGGCAGCGATCTGCATCGTGCTTGCCGAGCGACACCCCGACGCCAATTTGGCGCCGGGAGCAGAAGCGCCTGCCCGCGCGGATTTCCTGCGCTGGATGGCCTTTATGTCGTCTGTTCTCTATTCGGCGGTGCTGCGTTTCTACTACGCATACCGCTACACTGCCGATCCCGAAGGCACCAAGGCGGTCAAGCAGGCGGCCGTGGCAGAGATGGACCGCGGCTTTGCCGTTCTCGATGCCGCGCTCGAAGGCCGTGACTGGCTGGTCGGTGACCGGATGTCGCTGGCCGACATCTATCTGGTCATGCTGGTGGCCTGGTATCCCGACATCGACAGCGCGCGGACGGCATGGCCGAACATCGAACGCCTGTGGGCGCGGCTGCGCGACCATCCGCTGATGAAGACGCTCAACACCTCGCACGAGATGTGGCCGGGCTGAAGCTCAATTTCTGAGCACCGCTCTTTTTCCTTGCAGGAACCGGCGCACCGCCGGGTCGCGCTCGAGGCCGATCGCCCGGTCATAGGCTTCGCAGGCTTGCGGTACCTGACCAAGCCTGGCCAGGAGACCGGCGCGTGCGGCCCAATAGGGCTGGTACTCGTCAAGCCGCTTGTCGTCGCCCAGCACGTAAAGAGCCGCCAATCCGGCCACTGCGCCCTCGGCCTCGGCGATCGCCACCGCGCGGTTTATCGCCACCACCGGCGATCCTGCGATCGAAAGCAGCGCGTCGTAGAGTTCCTGGATTGCCACCCAGTCGGTGCGGCCGGTGAGCCTTCGTGCCGCATGCGCGGACTGCACGGCCGCCTCAAGCTGGTAGCGGCCGATGACGCCCTTGGCCGCTGCGTGGGAAAGCAGCGCTTCCGCCTCGTCGATGAGGGCACGGTCCCATAGAAGGCAATCCTGCTCCGCCAACGGCACGAAGTCGCCTTCGGCGCTGCGCCGTGCGGCGCGGCGAGACTCGGCAAACAGCATCAGCGACAACAGGCCCAGTGCCTCCGGTTCCTCCGGCATCAGCGAGGCCACCAGCCGGCCGAGCCAGATGCCTTCGGTCGCCAGGTTGCGGCGCCGCGTTTCGGTGCCGGCCGGATCGGACCAGCCTTCGGCGAAGGCGGCATAGATCGCCTCCAGCACCGCGTCCAGCCTTTCGCCGAGTTCGGCCCGCTCCGGCACGCGGAACGGAATGCCGGTTTCACGGATGCGGCTCTTGGCCCGCACCAGGCGCTGGCCCATGGTTGCGGGCGAGACCAGGAAGGCGGAGGCGATCGTCGCGGCGTCGAACCCCAGCAC
>NZ_RZRK01001032.1:0-1834 GCF_003997835.1 Mesorhizobium sp. M7A.F.Ca.CA.004.12.1.1 | reverse complement strand
GTGACCTTGGCGCCGGACGCCTTGTCGGCTTCGACATCCTCAGGGCCAAGCTCGACGCAGGCGCCGAGATAGGTGTTCATCGAGCGCTCGCCGTCGGGGGTGACGAAGATCATCGAGCGCGCCGTCGGCGGCTCGCCCTTGAGCGGCGTGGTGTCGAAGGCGACGCCCTGTGCATGAATGTCGTGCGCGTAGATTTCGCCCAGCGCATCGTTGGAGACCTTGCCGAAGAAGGCCGCGCGGCCGCCAAAGCTGGCGACGCCGGCCGCCGTGTTGCCGGCACTGCCGCCGGACGCTTCGATCGCCGGACCCATGCGGCTGTAGAGCAGTTCGGCGCGTTGTGTGTCGATGAGGTTCATCGCGCCCTTGATGATGCCGTTGGTCTCGAGGAATTCCTCGTCGCACTGGGCGATGATGTCGACAATGGCATTGCCGATGCAAAGCACGTCATAATCCGGCATCAAAATCTCCGCCAAAACCCGAGCCGGCTTCTTGCCACGCCGGCCGGGCGTGGTCTCGCGAGTTGGAATGGGTTGCCGCATGCGCTTGATCCAGCCGCCCTCACGCAGCTGCCGGTCCGGCTTCACGCAGCAAATCGTCAGCTTTGTCCGTCTTCTCCCAAGTGAACTCAGGCTCTTCACGCCCGAAGTGTCCGTATGTCGCCGTCTTGCGGTATATCGGCCGTAAGAGATCAAGCATCTTGATGATGCCTTTCGGTCGGAGATTGAAAACCTCGAGAACAAGGCGCTCGATCCTTTTTTCCTCGATCCTTGCGGTTCCGAAGGTATTGACCATGACAGAAACCGGACTGGCCACGCCGATCGCGTAGGCAAGCTGAACCTCGCAGACCTCCGCAAGGCCGCTGGCAACGATGTTCTTCGCGACATACCGGGCGGCATAGGCCGCCGAGCGGTCAACCTTGGATGGGTCCTTGCCCGAAAAGGCACCGCCGCCGTGACGCCCGGTCCCACCGTAGGAATCGACGATGATCTTCCGTCCTGTGAGGCCGCAGTCGCCGGCAGGCCCACCGACCACGAACCGCCCTGTTGGGTTGACCAGAAATCTGATCCCCGAAGTATCCAGGTGGGCCGGCAGGACCGGTTTTATGATCTCCTCAATGACGCCTTCGCGGACCGTGGCTTGTGAGACCGCTTCGTCATGCTGCGTTGACAGGACTATGGTATCCAGCGCCACCGGGCGGAGCCCTTCGTAGCGTACCGACACTTGAGATTTCACGTCCGGACGCAGCCAGCCAAGCTGTCCCGCTTTGCGGACCTCGGCCTGTCTTTTCGTCAAATGGTGAGCGAGTTGGATCGGCAGGGGCATCAATGTATCCGTCTCGTTGCATGCGAATCCAAACATGATGCCCTGATCCCCTGCCCCTTGCCCGAGATCCTGCCCTCGTCCTTCATCAACGCCCTGGCTTATGTCGGGCGACTGCTCGGTGAGGGCCAGAACGACGGCGCAACGTCGACCATCAAAGCCAATCGCATCATCGTCGTAGCCAATATCGAGTATCGTATCGCGGGCGACTTGGCTGTAATCGATGTGGGCATGGCTGGTGATCTCGCCAGCCACAACGACCATCCCCGTCTTCACCAACACTTCACAGGCGACGCGCGCCTTCGGATCGGTGCGCAGGACCGCATCGAGAATGGCATCGGAGATGTTGTCTGCCATCTTATCGGGGTGTCCCGCGCCGACGGATTCGGAAGAGAACACGAACTGCCTGGTCATAAAAATGCCCTCGCTTCAAGTGCTGGAGTTAGTGAGGAGTTTCTGGATTGGGGTGGCTTATCGGTCGGGGATGCCGGGAACATCGAACGCAGTGCAGAAG
>NZ_RZRK01001031.1:0-1837 GCF_003997835.1 Mesorhizobium sp. M7A.F.Ca.CA.004.12.1.1 | reverse complement strand
TGCCGATCTCGGCGTCACCTCCGACGAAGCCAAGCGCAAGGAATTGCTGGGGCAGGCACAGAAGATCCTGGCGGACGATGCCGTGGTCGGCTTCCTCTACGAACTGCCCAAGGTCGGCGTCTGGGACGCCAAGCTGCAAGGCCTGTGGGAAAACGCCCCGATCCAGGCCAATGATTTGACCAAGGTGAAGTGGAGCGAGTGATCCCCCACCTTCCATGACCGCCTACCTCCTAAAACGCTTCGCCGTCGCGCTCGCCACGCTGGTGCTGGCTTCCATGGTGGTGTTCGCCGTCCTGGAGATCCTGCCCGGCGATCCGGCGCGGCTGATGCTGGGCCTGAACGCCAGTGCCGATCAGGTCGAGCTGCTGCGCAACCAGATGGGCCTCAACGCGCCGCTGGCCTTGCGCTACCTGCAATGGGCCGGCGGCCTGCTCAGTCTCGATTTCGGCCGCTCCTACACCTATTCGGTGCCGGTCATCGATCTGGTGCGCGAGCGGCTTGCCGTCTCGCTGCCGCTGGCGCTGATTGCGCTTGCGCTCTCCACCATCATCGCGATTCCCGTTGGCCTGTTTTCCGCCAGCCGGCGTGGACGCGCCGGTGACACGATTTCCATGGGCGCCGCACAGCTTGGCGTTGCCGTGCCCAATTTCTGGTTCGCGCTGATGCTGATCTATGTCTTCGCCGTCTGGCTGCGGCTGGTCCCCGCCGGTGGGTTTCCCGGCTGGAGTGCTGGCATCTGGCCAGCCTTGAAATCGCTGCTGCTGCCGGCGGTCGCACTTGCCTTGCCGCAAGCCGCGATCCTGGCGCGCGTCACCCGCTCGGCGCTGATCGAGGTGCTGAACGAGGACTATATCCGCACCGCCCGCGCCAAGGGCCTGCCCTATCGCGCAGTCTTGTGGCGGCATGCACTGCGCAACGCCATGATCCCGGTGCTGACCATTCTGGGCCTGCAGTTTGCCTTCCTGCTTGCCGGCACCATCATCATTGAGAATGTCTTTTACCTGCCCGGCCTCGGCAGGCTGGTGTTCCAGGCCATCACCCAGCGCGATCTGATCGTCGTCGAAAGCGTCGTCATGCTGCTGGTCGCCGCCGTCATCGCCGTCAACCTCCTCGTCGACCTTTCCTATGCGGTTGTCGATCCGCGCTTGAGAAGCCGGCAATGACACTGCAAATCGAGATGTCAGAAGAGACGTTTGGCAACATCCTGGGCAAGGCGTTCAGGAATACCGCCTTCGTGGCCGGTTTCGTCATCACGCTGCTGATCCTGGCAATGGCTGTAGTCTCTTATGGCTGGACGCCCTACGACGTCACCAAACTGGTGATATCGGACAAGACGCAGGCACCCTCGCTGGCGCACTGGTTCGGCACCGACCATTTCGGCCGCGACATTCTGTCGATGGTCATGGTCGGGGCCCGCAATTCGATTGCCGTGGCGCTGGTCGCGGTCGGCATCGGCATGGGGGTCGGCGTGCCGCTCGGCGCCTTTGCGGCGGCACGCGGCGGCCTCGTCGACGAGGCACTGATGCGGCTGAACGACCTCGTCTTCGCCTTCCCGGCTTTGCTGTCGGCGATCATGATCACCGCCATCTTCGGGCCAGGCGCGATCAACGCCATCATCGCCATCGGCATCTTCAACATCCCGGTCTTTGCCCGTGTCGCCCGGGCCGGCGCGCTGGCGATCTGGCCGCGCGAGTTCATTCTGGCCGCGCGCGCCGCCGGCAAGAGCAGCACGCAGATCACAATCGAACATGTGCTGCCCAACATCGCCACGCTGCTCCTGGTGCAAGGCACCATCCAGTTCGCGCTGGGCATCCTAGCCGAGGCCGGGCTTTCCTAT
>NZ_RZRK01001030.1:0-1841 GCF_003997835.1 Mesorhizobium sp. M7A.F.Ca.CA.004.12.1.1 | reverse complement strand
GGTGTAGACCGACTTCACACCCGGCCAGCCGAGCAGCCTGTCTTCCGCGATCTTGGTCGCGGTATCCATTTCGGCCAGCGAAAGATTGCCGCGCGCATGCACGTAGAGCAGGCCATAATCCGGCTCGACATTCGGGAAGAACTCGACGCCGGCGCCGTATTTCGAATAGGCAAAGCCGACGCCGAACAAGAGCGCGACGGTCAGCACCAGCACGGTGATGGGGAAGCGCACCGCCTGCTTGACGATCGCCATGTACCAGCCGTCGCGATTGTCATCCTCATGATGCGGCGGCGCCTTGGCGAAGATCGCACCCAGCGTCGGCGCGAAGACAAGCGCGTAGAGCATCGAGGCCGATAGCGTGACGATCAGCGTGATCGGCATGTACTTCATGAAGTCGCCGATGATGCCCGGCCAGAACAGCAGCGGCGAGAAGGCGGCGATGCGCGTCATCGTCGCGGCGATGACCGGACCGGCCATGCGCTTGGCGGCGAGCGCGAAGGCTTCCTCCTTCGGCATGCCTTCGCTCATCCGTCGTTCGGCGAACTCGGTGACGATGATCGCATCGTCGACCAGCATGCCGACGGCCAGGATCAGGCTGAACAGCACGATCATGTTGATCGTGTAGCCCATCATCGCCAGCAGCAGGATGCCGATCAGGAAGGACGACGGAATCGCAAGCCCGATGAGCAGCGAGGCGCGGCCGGACAGCGCGTAGAGGATGACGATGAACACCAGGATGACGGCGATCATCACATGGTTCTGCAGGTCGCCGAGCAGCTGGTTGACGAAGACCGACTTGTCCTGCGTGTAGGTGACGTTCATGCCCTCGGGCATCGACTTGACAAACTCGTCGGACACCGTTCGCACCTTGGCGATGGTGTCGATCAGGTTGGAGCCGATGCGCTTCTTGACTTCGATGGCGATGGCCGGCTTGCCGTTGAGACGGGTCACCGTCTCGGCATCCTTGAAGGTCGAACGGATCGTCGCGATGTCCTTGGCCTGCACCACGGCATTGGGGCCGGCGACCACCGGCAGTGCGGCGACATCCTCCGGCGTTTCGATCAGCGACGGTACCTTGACGGCGTATTTGCCCTCCGAGCCTTCGATATTGCCGGCGGCGACCAGGCTGTTGGAGTTGCCGACCGCACCGATCAGTTGATCGAGTTGCAGCCCATAGGAAGACAGCTTCATCGGATCGATGACGACCTCGACGAGATCGTCGCGCGCACCCTGCAGCGAGCCCTCGAGAACACCGGGAACCTCCTCGATGCGGTCGCGCAGTTCACGCGCGGCGGCGGTCAGCACGCGTTCAGGCAGATTTCCCGAGAGGGTGACGACGAGCACGGGAAATTCGGAAATGTTGACTTCGGTGACGACAGGTTCTTCCGCCGCCTGCGGCAGGTCGGCCTTGGCGTCCTGCACCTTGCTGCGCGTGTCCTGCAGCGCGGTGGCCAGATTGGTCTGCGGCTGGAATTCGACCAGCACGTAGCCGCCGCCCTGGAAAGCGGCCGAACGCATCTCCTTGAGGCCCTTCAGGCTTTTCAGCTTGCTTTCCATCGGCCGCAGCAGAAGCCGCTCCGAATCCTCGGGCGAAATGCCCTGGTAGATCAGGCTGACATACATCATCGGAATCGGAACGTCGGGCTCCGCTTCCTTTGGCGTCGCCTGATATGCGACCCAGCCCGCCAGCAGAAGGAAGACGAGGACCGAAATGGTCAGGCGGGCATTGTTGATTGCGAGTCTGACGATATCCATGGCTAACGCCTGTTCTTGAATTTTCACGAGCTGCGTCGCAGCCGATTGTCCCCGCCCAGGGCTAGTCCGTCGCGATCTCTTGCTAC
>NZ_RZRK01000102.1:0-11282 GCF_003997835.1 Mesorhizobium sp. M7A.F.Ca.CA.004.12.1.1 | reverse complement strand
CTGCTTCGCAGCGACCCTCCCCACAAGGGGGAGGGTAAGCGGGGGGCTAGCCCGCAGCCCTTGCAGGCTCATCCTGCTGGAATGCGGCCAGCGCCGCCTTCAGACCGTCAGGTCCCTCAGCAACCAGCTGCGGCGTCGGCGAGAAGCCGGCGCCGAGCATCTTGCGGCCAAGCATGTGGTCGCCGGGACGGTTGACCGATTCGATACCGAGCAGCCGGTCGCCGGCATAGTGGTAGATCGAGAACTTGTTGTCGGGCAGGTCGCCCAGCACGACATGGCTGTCGCCGCCGGCGGTCAGGCCGACCATCTGCAATTTGATGTCGCCGATGTCGGACCAGAACCATGGCACCGCCGAATAGGCGTCGGCATGGCCCGATATCGTGCGCGCGGCAAGCCGCGCCTGGTCGGTGGCATTCTGCACCGATTCCAGCCGCACGTCGCCGCCGGTGAACCAGTGCCGGTAGGAGGCAGCATCGCCAATGGCGAGAATCTCCGGCATCGACGTGCGCATCTGATGATCGACGCGAATGCCGTTGGCGATGCTGAGGCCGGCCGCCTGCGCCAGTTCTAAATTCGGCACGGCACCAACGCCGACGATGAGCATGCGCGCCGGCAGCCTTTCGCCTGATGAGGTGATGGCGGCCGTGACATGACCGTTTTCGCCATCGAGCCTGGCGATGGAGGTGCCGGTGAGGATGCGCACGCCTGTCGCCTCCAGCCGTTGCCGGACGTGGCTCGCCACGATCGGCGCCACGGCGCGGCCGAGCAGCCGGTCCACCGCCTCGACCACTGTCACCGTGCGACCGGCGGCCCTCAACGTGGCTGCGATCTCCAACCCGATGAAACCGCCGCCGAGGATGACGACTTCGTCGCTTTGCGTGCTGAGGTCGCGGATCAGCCGCGCATCGGCCAGCGAGCGCAGCGACAGCACACCGGACAGGTCGGCACCGGGCAGCGGCAGCGTGCGCGGGCGCGAGCCTGTCGCCAGGATCAGGTGGTCAAAGGCCAGCGCACCACCGCCGGCAATATCCAAACTGCGGCGTCCGGCATCGATCCGATCGATCCTGACGCCGGGCCGGTAATCGATGGCGCTGCCGGTGTAAAAGGCCTCGCCGCGCAAGGGTTGCGGCTTGGCCTCGGCATCCTTGATGAAAGTCTTCGACAGCGGCGGCTTGTGATAGGGAAGTTCGTCCTCATCCCCAACGAGGATCACCGGCCCGTCATAGCCGTCTTCGCGCAGACTGGCGGCCGCTTGCACGCCCGCATGACCCGCGCCGACAATGACCACACCGTTCTTCATCGCATCCAATCCTGATTCTACCCTAGGATGTTTCGCCAGATGGCAATTGTCTGGCACCGCTGCAAGCGAGCTTTTGCGGGTCGCATCCGGGATGGCGGCTGTCAATCGCACAGTTCAGCGGCAAGACCGGTGCAGGAAAATGCATAAAGTTGAGAGTCGTAGTTTAGAATAATTCTAAACTGTTGTTTCAATTGACTTTTCTTGCGGATTGTCATTGACATCCGACGATGTCGCAGCTTTATGGAGGCTCGCGCGTCAGCGCATCCCTTTAATGTCTGGGCCTTGAACCCTTTCGATTGGAGGCATTTTGGTGTCTTTCTTCCGCGAACCGCGCGATGGCGCGGCATCTCTTGCGCCCAATGGCCCACAGATGGCCTGGCGCCGGTTGCTGCGCGCGCCGTTTACAGAATTTCCGAGAAACTGGAGAGTGATTATGACAGCACGATATGGCAGCAGGCTTGCGGCGATCGGCGCCACTGCCCTGCTGACGGCGGCGGTATTCGTGTTGCCGGCAAAGGCGGAAACCGATGCAAAGGCGGTCATCAAGACCTATTCCGACATCGCACTCGCCAAATACGAGGATTCGTTGACCACCGCGCAGGCGCTCGACAAGGCGGTCGACGCGCTGCTCGCCGCGCCATCGGTGGAACCCCTCAACGCTGCCCGTGACGCCTGGAAGGCATCGCGCGTTCCCTACCAGCAGACCGAGGTCTACCGCTTCGGCAACAAGATCGTCGACGACTGGGAAGGCAAGGTGAACTCCTGGCCGCTGGATGAAGGCTTGATCGACTACGTTGCCAAGAGCTACGGCACCGAATCGGACGCGAACGCGCTCTACACGGCCAATGTGATCGCCAACAAGGAGATCGAGATCAACGGCAAGAAGGTCGATGCATCGAAGCTTTCGCCGGAGTTCCTCTCCGGCACGCTGCAGGGAGCCGGCGGCATCGAGGCCAATGTCGCCACCGGCTACCACGCCATCGAATTCCTGCTCTGGGGCCAGGACCTGCATGGCACCGGCCCGGGTGCCGGCGAGCGCCCCTATACCGACTACGACCTCAAGAACTGCACCGGCGGCAATTGCGATCGCCGCGCCGAGTATCTGAAATCGGCCAGCGACCTTCTGGTTTCGGATATTCAGGAGATGGTCGGCAACTGGAAGGAAGACGGCGCCGCCCGCAAGGCTCTCGTCGATGGCGAGCCGAACACGGCGATCTCGACCATCTTCACCGGCATGGGCTCGCTGTCCTACGGCGAACTGGCCGGCGAGCGCATGAAGCTCGGCCTGCTGCTGCATGATCCGGAAGAGGAGCACGATTGCTTCTCCGACAACACCTACAATTCGCATCTCTACGACGCCATCGGCATTCGCGCGGCCTATCATGCGAGCTACACGCGTCTCGACGGCACCGTCGTTTCGGGTCCCTCGGTGGCCGATATGGTGAAGGCGGCCGATCCGGCGATCGACAAGGAACTGTCTGACAAGCTCGATGTCACCGTCGCCAAGATGGAGGCGATCAAGGCGCGTGCACTGGCCGGCGAGGCCTATGACCAGCAGATCGCCGAGGGCAACGTTGAGGGCAACGCCACCGTGCAGGCGGCGATCGATGCGCTGATCGATCAGACCAAGTCGATTGAGCGCGCCGTCGGCTCCCTGAAGCTCAGCACCATCGCCTTCGAAGGGTCCGACAGCCTCGACGCGCCGGACAAGGTGTTCAAGTAAGGGCCGAAAGACAGGAGACTGATCCGGAGCCGGACCGGCTCTGGAACGGCCTCCGCTAGAAAATCAAGCCACACGGCGCGGGAGACGCCGTCAGCCAGCCGAGCAAGCCAATGCTGATTTGTCATTGCAATATCATCACCGAGAAGGAGATCGAGCAGACGATCGTCGGGCTGCTGGACCAGGATCCCTGGCAGCTGATCGTGCCGGCGAAGATCTATCATGCCATGCAAAAGCGCGGTCGCTGTTGCGGCTGCTTCCCAAATGTGGTGGAAACGATCATTCGGGTCACCGAAAATTACCACGCCCGCTCGGAGGCGAGCGGCGTGGATGTCGTTTCACACCTGGATCGCGTCAGAGGCCTGCGCGTCCAATACGGGAGCAGAATTCATGAAAGGCGATCCGCAGATCATCGAGCGGCTTAACGAGGCTCTTTTTCTGGAGCTTGGGGCCGTCAATCAGTACTGGGTGCATTTCCGTCTGCTTGAGGACTGGGGATACGCCAAGCTGGCAAAGAAGGAGCGGGCGGAATCGATCGAGGAGATGCACCATGCCGACAAGCTCGTCGCCCGTATCATCTTCCTCGAAGGCCATCCGAACCTGCAGTCCGTGGCGCCGTTGCGCATCGGGCAGAACGTCAAGGAAGTGCTCGAATCCGATCTTGCCGGCGAATATGACGCACGTACCGCCTACAAGCGCTCGCGCGAAATCTGCAACGACGCCGGCGACTACGTGACGATGAAGCTGTTCGAGGAATTGCTCGCCGACGAGGAGGGTCACATCGACTTTCTCGAGACGCAGCTCGACCTGCTTGCCTCGATCGGCGAGGAAAAATACGGCCAGCTCAACGCCGCATCGGCGGACGAGGCGGAGTAAGGGCATGCGGGAATGCGGCGCCTGCTAGAATTCATGCGCCGCTCGCGGCGGGCCAATGGCTCGCCGCTCCTTCGCAAGACGCCGGCCGGATTGGCGCGTCGGCGCTATGTCGTGCTCGTGTTGGCGCTTGCCTCCTCGGCGATGGCCGGTGATCTTCAGCCTGCCGGGCTCGCCACCACGCGCACCGACCTCAATGCGAAGGACCAGGCGCGCGTCATCGCCGTCACGAGGCCGACCGCGGATTTTTCCAGGCCAGAGCAGTTCGAACTGATGCAAGGTGGCGCCGGCACGTCCCGGAAGGACGTCAGCCGCGATTCCTTCTCGCAATCCTCGGCCAACATCACCTTCGAGGAAGAGGGCGACTTCAAGCTCGGCAATGCCCTTTTCCGCAAGAACTGGGTCTCGTCGCCATCCTCGACGCAGGCGTCGGACGGGCTCGGCCCGCTGTTCAACGAACGTGCCTGCCAGAACTGCCATCTGAAGGATGGCCGCGGCCGCCCGCCGCAAGGCGACGTCGGCACCACGTCGATGTTCCTGCGGCTGGCCCGTGACGCCAGCAGCGCGGAAGAGAAGGCGGCGCTTGCCGACCACGAGGTGCTCAACTTCCCCGACCCGGTCTACGGCAGGCAATTGCAGGAGCTCGCCGTACCCGGCCTGCCCGGTGAAGGCAGGATGCATATCGACTACCAAGAACGTAAGGTAGAGCTGACGGACCGCACTGTGATCTCCTTGCGCAAGCCGAGCTATTCGGTTGACGGCCTTGGCTACGGGCCGCTTGACCCACGCACCACGCTGTCGCCGCGCCTGACCCCGCCGATGATCGGCTTGGGCCTGATCGAACAGATCGCGCCGGCTGATATTCTCGCCCACGCCGATCCGGACGACAGGGACCGCGACGGCATTTCCGGCAGGCCGAACATCGTGCGCGATAGCCTGAACGGAAAACTGACGCTTGGCCGTTTCGGCTGGAAGGCACAGACCGCGTCGATCCGCCAGCAGGCGGCGGACGCTTTTGCCGGCGACATCGGCATCTCGACGCCCGAAGAGCCGAAGCATTGGGGCGATTGCACTGCTGCGGAGGCAAAATGCCTCGACATGCCGAACGGCGTGCAGCAGCGTCTTGGCCCGGTCGAAGCGCCGCCGCCGGTGATGGATCTCGTCACCTTCTATTCGCAGAACCTGGCCGTGCCGTCGCGCCGCGACCTCGACCGGCCCGACGTGCTCGCGGGCAAAAAAACATTCTACGAGATCGGCTGCATTGCCTGCCACACGCCGAAATTCGTCACGCGCCGCGATACGCCCAACAAGGCGCAGGCCTTCCAGTTGATCTGGCCTTATTCCGACTTCCTGCTGCACGACATGGGGCCTGATCTGGCCGATGGCCAAGCCGTGGGAGATGCAACGGGCAATGAATGGCGCACGCCGCCACTGTGGGGCATCGGCCTGACCGGGACGGTCAACGGCAATTCCTTCTTCCTGCATGACGGGCGCGCGCGCAGCCTGACCGAGGCGATTCTGTGGCATGGCGGCGAGGCGCAGAAAGCGCGCGACCGCTTTGCCGCCGCCAGTGCGACTGAGCGTGACGCGCTGCTCAAATTCCTGGAGTCACTGTGATGTTCAAGCGTTCTGCATTGTTTCTCGTTCTTCCGCTGGCCCTGCTGGGCGTTGTCCCTGCGTCGGCGGCGGTCAAAGCCTCCGATATCATCCAGCGCGCGATCGATGGCTTCGTCCGCCCGGCCTATGCCGGCCTGCACGAGCATGCGGAAGCCTTGACCGGATCCATGCGCGAGCTGTGCGTCACGCCCTCGCAAGGAGAACTCGATGCCGCACGCGCCGAATTCTCCGCCACCGTCTATGCCTGGTCGTCAGCCGAAATCATCGGCTTCGGACCGATCAAGGAGAACAACCGGCTGGAGCGCATGCTGTTCTGGCCGGATCGCAAGAGCATCGGCCTGAAACAGGTACAGGCGGCGCTGTCCGACAAGGATCCGACCGCGACCGATCCGGCACAACTGGCCGGCAAGAGCGTTGCCATGCAGGGGCTGGGCGCGCTCGAATTCGTTCTTTACGGCGACGGCGCCGATGCACTTGCCGGCAAGGATGATCCCTACCGCTGCGCATATGGCGCGGCGGTTGCCGGCAACATCGAAGCCATGGCCGGTGAGGTCAGCGCCGCCTGGAACAAGCCGGACGGCTTTGCAGCGCTTTGGGCCAATCCGGGGCCGCAGAACCCACTTTACCGCGACGGCAACGAAGCGGTGACGGAACTGGTCGGCGTCTTCATCAATGAGCTCGAAATGGTGCGCGACGTGCGCCTGAAAGGGTTTTTCGGCGGCAAGCCGGATGCGGACAAGCCGAAACAGGCAATCTACTGGCGCTCGCAAAACACCACCGCGTCACTGGCCGGCAATCTCTCCGGCATCGATACGCTGTTCCAGGCCTCGAAGCTGGGCGATGCCCTGCAGACCGATGCGCGCTGGATGGCCGAATCGATCCACATCCAGCTGGTCAACGGTGTCGCCACCGCCAAGGCGGTCAGCGGTCCAATCGACAAGGCGCTTGCCGATCCGGCGCTGCGTGACAAGCTCGATCATTTCGCGCTGATCACCTCCAGCCTCTCGGCCTTGATTGGCACCAGGTTGACCGCCGAATTCGGACTGACCGCAGGCTTCTCCTCGCTGGATGGGGACTGAGCATGATCCCGAAAAGTGGAAGCCGGTTTTCGGAAAAGATCATGCTCAAGAAGAGAGATTGATCCTTGAAAACCCCTCTGATAGATCGCCGCGATTTCCTGAGAGCTGCAGGCGTTGGCTTCATGGCGACGATGACGCCCTCGGCCTGGGCAACCACGCTTGTGGCCGACGCCGTCTTCGCCACGGCTTTCGTCAAACGCGACGGCAGCTTTGGCGCTGCCGTCCTGTCCGAGGCCGGCAAGGTCCTGCATGCGATCGACCTGCCCGATCGCGGCCACGATGTCACCTTCGATCCCATATCGAAACGCTCGGTGGTCTTCGCGCGTCAGCCCGGCACCTTCGCCGTGGTTTTCGATCACTCGGGCCGTGACGCGCCGCTGACCATCGCCAGCATCGCCGGCCGGCATTTCTTCGGCCATGGCGTGTTCTCGGCCGACGGTGCGCTGCTCTATGCCACCGAAAACGACTTCGACAACGCCGCCGGCGTCGTCGGCGTCTACGATGCGCGGGCCAAATTCAGCCGTGTCGGCGAATTCCCGACCTATGGCATGGGTCCGCACGAGCTTCTGCTCCTGGGCGATGGCAGGACGATCGCGGTTGCCAATGGCGGCATCGAGACCCATCCGGATTACGGCCGCGCCGAGCTCAACATTGCAACCATGAAGCCGTCCTATGTGCTGATAGACCGCGTCACCGGCGATCTTATCGAGAAGCACGAATTGCCGGCCGCACTGCATCAGCTGTCGATCCGCCACATGGACACCGATCGGTCCGGAAGCGTCTGGTTCGGCTGCCAGTACAGGGGGCCGGGCACCGATCGACCGTTGCTGGTCGGTCGCGCCGCGCGCGGCAAGGAGCTGCAGTTGCTGGACATGCCGCAGGACGTTTTGTCCGGCTTCCGCAACTACATAGGCTCGGTAGCCGCCAATTGGGCTGCCGGAACCGTCGCCGTTTCCTCGCCGGAAGGCAACTCGCTCGTCGTGATCGATGCGGCCAGCGGCCGGGTCGTTGCGAACAGCGCATTGGTCGAGGTCTGCGGCGTGGCGCCCGATGGAACCGGCTTCATGGCCACCACCGGCGCCGGCGAGATCGTCGAGGGCAGCGGTGCGACACGCTCCGAACCGGACTATGTCTGGGACAACCACATGCTGCGTATCGAACAGGCCGCATAGGCTACAAGCGAAGCCGCTTAACGAATTATGCACTATCCCCTTGCGGTGGCGGGCCGTGGCGGGCACAGGGAATTGTTTTTCGAACCGGTTGCCTCATGAAATTGCTTGCCATCGACTGTGCCGCCAATCTCTGCGCCGCTTGCGTCTATGACGCGACGGCGAAGCAGGAGCTTGGCCGTCAGGTGCTCGATCTCGGCAAGGGCCATGCCGAGCAACTGATGGCGGTCATCGCCGAAGCGCTGGAGGCAAGCGCAACCGACTATGCAGGTCTTGGCGCCATCGCCGTCTCTGTCGGCCCCGGTTCTTTCACCGGTCTGCGCGTCGGCGTCTCGACCGCGCGTGGCCTGGCGCTGGCGCTGAAGATACCGGCAATAGGGGTGACGACACTGGAGGCGCTGGCCGTCGAAGCAGCAGCGGCATTTCCCGGTCGCGCCGTGCTGGCGGCGCTCGATGCCGGCCGTGAAGAGATCCACGCGGCCTTTTACGACGAAAGGTTAGTCTTGACTTACGGTCCGGCCGCGGCCACGCTGGCTGACGTGGTGGCTATGGCGAAGGAAACGTCTCCGGTGCTTGCCGGCACCGCGGCAGCGCTCATCAGCGCATCGGCCGGGCGCGAATTTGATGTCGGCCCTCGGACAGCCACCGCCGACATTGTCACCTACGCCCGCCTGGCTGCCGCCAAGGGCGCGGGCGAACGGCCGAAACCACTCTATATACGCGGCGCCGACGCCAAGCCGCAGGCTGGCTTTATTCTATCAAGGCAAGAAAGATAAATGCGCATACCTTTTCTCCAACCACGCCGCCGGGACTACGCGCTCGAGCCGCTGAGGATCGCCGACAGTCCGGCGGTCTCGCTGCTGCATCGCGAGGACTTTGTCCGCCCCTGGACCGATGGCGAATTCGCCGCCCTGCTCGAACAGGACACCGTGTTCGGCTATGCCGCGCGCGAAACCGGACAGGGCTCCAAGCCGCCCGCCGGCTTCGTGCTGGCGAGGCTTGCGGCAGGCGAGGGCGAGATCCTGACCGTCGCGGTGGCGCGATCGCATCGTCGCCAGGGGCTGGGCTGGCAATTGATGGACGCGGTGTTGCGCGAACTGCACGCGCAGCGCGCCGAAGCGCTGTTCCTCGAGGTCGACGAGACCAATGTCGCGGCGATCGCGCTTTATCGTCGGCTGGGCTTCCGCGAGGTCGGCAAGCGGCCGAATTACTACAGATCGGCCGAACACGGACCGACCGGCGCGCTTGTCATGCGCCGCGATCTTCGCTAGCGAGACGGCCGGGATGGGGCGATGATCAAGAAAATCAGGATTTTCCTGGCGCTGGGCCTCGTTGTCGCCGGTTCGCTGGTCCTCGTGCCGCTACAGATACTGTCGATGAAGACCGGCTGGTGGCCGGAAACCTTCATCCTCAAGGTCTGGCACAGGCTGATCGTCAGGGCGCTCGGCATGCGCATCCATGTCAAGGGAGCGCTGTCCGACAAGCGCCCGCTGCTGGTGGCGTCCAATCACATCTCCTGGACCGACATCATGGTGCTCGGCTCTTTTGCCGACGTAAAGTTCATCGCCAGGGCGGATATGGAAGGCTGGCCGCTGATCGGCATGCTGTCGAAGCTGCAGCGCACCGTGTTCATCGAGCGCGAGCGCAAGCGTTCGTCGGGCGACCAGGCAAGCGAGATTGCCAGCCGCATGGCCAAGGGCGATGCGATGGTGCTGTTTGCCGAGGGCTCGACCGGCGACGGCAATATGGTCCTGCCGTTCAAGAGCACGCTGTTCGGCGCCGCCTCGATGGCGATTTCCGAAGGCGCGGCGGAACAGGTGTTCATCCAGCCGGTGGCGATCGCCTATACGCGTCTGCACGGCGTGCCGCTCGGCCGCCGGCATCGCCCGCTTGCCGCCTGGATCGGCGATGAGGATTTGATGCCGCATCTCAAGGTTCTGCTCGCTGAGGGCGCGCTCGACGTCGAGGTGCATTTCGGCGAGGCAATCGCCTTCTCCAAGGGTTCGAACCGCAAGGAGACGTCGAAACTGATGGAAAGCCAGGTGCGTGAGATGATGCAGGCGGCGCTTGCCGACCCGCGGCCGAGCCGGTAGCTCCGGCACGCTCTTGCTGGCGCGGGCCGAGAATCGTCTGTTTTTTGTCACGGAAAGGCGTTAGAAGCCGCCTTATGGACTTGAACACGATAGAAAGCGACGACATCGGCACTACGGCTGGACAGCCGGCGGTGCTTCCCGCGGCAGCGAGAAAAGTCTTCATCAAGACCTATGGCTGCCAGATGAATGTCTATGATTCACAGCGTATGGCCGATGCGCTGGCTGCCGACGGCTATTCCGCGACCGATGCCATTGGCGAGGCCGACCTGGTGCTGCTGAACACCTGTCATATCAGGGAGAAGGCGGCCGAAAAGGTCTATTCCGAGCTCGGCCGTATCCGCGCCATGAAAGCCGAGCGTGCCCTGGCCGGCCGTGAGATGCTGGTCGGCGTCGCCGGCTGCGTGGCGCAGGCTGAAGGCGCCGAGATCATCCGCCGTTCGTCGGCCGTCGACCTGGTCATCGGTCCGCAGACCTATCACCGGCTCCCGGACGTGCTGGCGCGGGTGCGCGGCGGCGAAAAGATCGTCGAGACCGACTACGCCATCGAAGACAAGTTCGAGCACCTGCCGCAGCCCAGGCGCGCCGAGGTCATCAAGCGCGGCGTCACCGCCTTCCTCACCGTGCAGGAAGGCTGCGACAAGTTCTGCACCTTCTGCGTTGTGCCCTACACAAGGGGCTCCGAAGTCTCCCGGCCGGTGGCGCAGATTGTCGCGGAGGCTGAGCGCCTGGCCGAAGCCGGCGTGCGCGAAGTGACGCTGCTCGGCCAGAACGTCAATGCCTGGCATGGCCAGGGCGGGAGCGGTCAGGAGTGGGGCCTTGGCCGCCTGCTGTTCAGGCTGGCCGAAATCCCCGGGCTGGCGCGGTTGCGCTACACCACCAGCCACCCGCGCGACATGGATGACGAACTGATAGCGGCCCATCGCGATCTGCCGGCGTTGATGCCCTATCTGCATCTGCCGGTGCAATCCGGCTCCGACCGCATCCTCAAGGCGATGAATCGCCGGCACACGGCCAGGGATTATCTGGCGCTGCTCGACCGCATCCGTACCGCGCGGCCTGACATCGCGCTCTCCGGCGACTTCATCGTCGGCTTTCCCGGCGAGACCGAGGCGGATTTCGAGGCGACCATGGAGCTGGTGCGCCAGGTCAATTACGCCTCGGCCTTTTCGTTCAAATATTCGCCGCGTCCGGGCACGCCGGGCGCCGAAATGGCCGACCATGTGCCGGAAATGGTCAAGGACGAGCGCTTGCAGAGACTACAGGCTCTGCTTGTGAAGCAGCAGCAGGATTTTGGTTTGAGCCTCGTCGGAACCACCATCGACACGCTGATCGAGAAGCCCGGCCGTCAGGCCGGCCAGAAGGTTGGCCGCTCGCCTTGGCTGCAGCCGGTTATTGTTGATGAAAAGGCCGGCGAAATCGGTGACATTATCC
>NZ_RZRK01001029.1:0-1848 GCF_003997835.1 Mesorhizobium sp. M7A.F.Ca.CA.004.12.1.1 | reverse complement strand
CCTTGTACATCTGGATGATCTCGCGGATTTCGTTGATCGAGAAGCCAAGCCTCTTGCCGCGCATGATCTGACGGATGAGGTGCCGGTCGGAGGGGCGAAACAGCCGCGTGCGGCCACGCCGCACCGGCTGCACCAGCCCTTCGTCCTCGTAAAAGCGCAGCGTCCGCGTCGACACGTCGAACTCGCGGGTCAACTCGGTGATCGAATAATATTCTCGCATTGCCACTCCCGCACGCCGAAACCAAGGGGCGATCGCCATGCCGGCGTCGCCCTTATGTCCCGAACCAAAACCCATGCCATGCCGGAATCGACATGGCGCCCCGCGCAAGCCTCGCACGGCATTTACGTAAAAGTCAATTAAGCCAAAAGGCATGCCTTCAGGGCACACCGAACCACCACGTGGCAATGCCGAGAAATGCAAAGAAGCCGACGACGTCGGTAACCGTGGTGACAAAAACTGCCGAAGCGACCGCCGGATCGATCTTGAAACGATCGAGCAGCAGCGGGATCAGGATGCCGGCCAGAGCGGCCACGAACATGTTGATGATCATCGCCGCCGCGATGATGCCGCCCAGATTGGGGTCACGGAACCAGGCTGCCGCAACGATGCCGATCAGGATGGCGAAGACGATGCCGTTGATGAAGCCGACACCCATCTCGCGGCGAATGATGCGGCCGGCATTGTAGATGTCGAGATCCCTGGTCGCCAACGCCCGCACGGTGACGGTCATGGTTTGCGAGCCGGCATTGCCGCCCATGCCGGCGACGATCGGCATCAGCACCGCCAGTGCGACGATATGTTCGATCGTGCGGTCGAAAAGGCTGATCACCGACGCCGCCAGGAACGCGGTCAGAAGGTTGATCAGCAACCACGGAACGCGTGAGCGCGAGGTCGAAAAGATGCTGTCGGAAAGCTCCTCGTCGCCGACGCCGCCCATGCGCATCAAGTCTTCTTCGGCCTCCTGCTGTATGACGTCGACAACATCGTCGATGGTCAGAACGCCAACCAGCCGTTCGTTCTCGTCGACGACAGCGGCCGACAAAAGATCGTACTGCTCGAATTCCCGTGCAGCCTCTTCCTGGTCCATGGTGGCCGGAATGGCGTGCCGCGTCTCGTGCATCACTTCCTCGACCTTGACCGAACGCTTGGTGCGCAGGATCTGGTCGAGGTCGATGGCGCCGAGCAGCTTGAAGCTCGGATCGATGACGAAGATCTGGCTGAAGCGCTCGGGCAGATTCTGGTCGTCGCGCATGTAGTCGATGGTCTGGCCGATCGTCCAGAACGGCGGCACCGCGACGAACTCGGTCTGCATGCGGCGGCCGGCCGTCTCTTCGGGATAGTCGAGCGAGCGGCGCAGCCTGATCCGCTCGGTGAACGGCAGCTGCGACAGGATCTCGTCCTGATCCTCCTTCTCGAGGTCTTCGAGAATGTAGACGGCGTCGTCGGAATCGAGCTCCTGTACCGCCTGCGCGATCTGCGCATTGGGCAGACTGTCGACGATCTCCATACGGATCGCCTCGTCGACCTCGGTCAGCGAGGAGAAGTCGAAATCGGCGCCCAGGAGCTCGACCAGCGCGTGGCGCTGTTCGGGATGCAGCGCCTCGAGCAGGTCGCCGAGTTCCGACTGGTGCAGGTCGTCGACTTCATGCTTGAGGGTCAGCGTGTCGCGGTCGGCGATCGCCGCGCCAATCCGCGCCAGGAAGGACGAAAGCACGGCGCCGTCCTCGCCATAGATGTCGGCGTGGTGCTCCTCGGCGGCCCTGGCGCCAATCGTCCGTTCGTGCTCGCCTTCCACCAGCGCCTCCCGCCACAAGAATCCCGGAAAAGGTGCAAATCAGGTCTAGAGC
>NZ_RZRK01001028.1:0-1848 GCF_003997835.1 Mesorhizobium sp. M7A.F.Ca.CA.004.12.1.1 | reverse complement strand
GCGGCGGCCCGCTCGGTTGCGAGGCGGCGCAGGCCTTCTGCCTGCTGGGCGCGAAGGTCATCCAGGCGCAGCGCGAACCGATGTTCCTGCCCGGTGAGGAACGCGATGCCGCCCAAATCCTTTCGGACGCGCTGGCGCGCGAGGGTGTCGAGGTTCGCCTCAACACCGAGGTGGTGGCGGTGCGGACGGAAGGCGGCAAGAAGCTCGCCGACCTGGTGTGCGACGACATCACGACGACGATTTCCGTCGATGAGATCATCACTGGCATCGGCCGATCGCCCAATGTCGACGGCCTCGACCTGGAAAACGCCGGGGTGGCATACGATGCCGACGGTATCAAGGTGGACGACTGTCTCCGCACCACAAATCCGCGCATCTATGCGGCGGGCGATGTCTGCCTCGCCTATAAATTCACCCACACCGCCGAGGCGACAGCCCGCATGGTCGTGCGCAATGCCCTGTTTCTCGGACGCAGGAAGCTGAGCGAACTGGTCATTCCGTGGTGCACCTATACCGATCCGGAGATCGCCCATGTCGGCCTCTATCCGGCGGAGGCGCGCCAGAACGGCATCCCGGTCAAGACCTATACAGTGCTGATGCACGATGTCGCCCGTGCGGTTATGGACGGCGAGGAGGAGGGTTTTGTCAAAATCCACGTCAGGGAGGGGTCCGACCGCATCCTGGGCGCCACGGTCGTTGCCAGCCATGCCGGCGAGATGATCAATGCGGTGTCGCTGGCGATCAAATCGGGCATGGGATTGCGTGCGCTGGCCGACGTCATCCATCCATTCCCGACGCAGGCGCAAGGCATCAAGATGGCCGGCGACGCCTATCGGCGGACAAGGCTCACCTCATCGTGGAAGCGTCTGGCGGGCCGCTGGTTGGCGTGGTCCAGGCGATGGTGATATTCCGGCAGCCTGCCGCAACTGGTGCATCTGACAATCAGCGACGATGCGGCGCTTGACGAAAGGCTCGTCGGCTGAACAAGTCGAAGCCGATTGTTATGGTTTGGGGCCGTCACGCATGCCGTCTGGAATGAAGTCTCAGGCGCAAAGCCCAGAGCGTCCACTTTGAAACCCGCGGGCGCACAACCGCTCGACGCTGTCTCCGCGGCGAAAGCCGGGCGACGTGTGCTGGTTGTGTCCCACGATCCAGCCTTTCCGCCGATCTCAGGCGCGGATCTGCGGAACTATCGCAATGCTGAGTCTGCTGCGCAATTCGGCCCGGTCTGCCTGGTATCTGTGCTGCCGCAGGCGACGGAAACAACCGATCCGTCGATCCGCACCGAAGCCTTGTCGATCAAGGGAGAGGCCCGCTCCAGTTCGATCGGGTGGTGGCGTATAAGGGCGGAGCGTCGCATCTCGCGCGTCGCCTTGACGCGGCTGGAGACACTGGTTCGGGACTTCCGCCCGGACACGGTGCTGATCGAGGGCATCGGCCTGTTCAAGCTGCTGCGGCCTTTGCGGGCACTGACGAAACAGCTCATCCTCGACATGCACAATGTTGAGTCCGACCTGGCGGGTCAGCTGCGGCACGTCGATGCGAAGCGGGCTGCGGTGGCGACGATCAGCGAGGGCCTTGGCATCAGGCGTCTCGAGAGAAAGGCGCTTGCCCTTGTCGACAGGGTCTGGGTCTGCTCGAGCCAGGATCGAGAGCGGTTGATGGCGCTTTCCCGGCACAAGTTGCCGATCGATGTCGTTCCAAACGGAATTCCGCACGCCGGGCACAGCCCCGAAACGCTGCCCGCCGAGCCCGTATCCGACGAAAGCTTTCCGGTGATCCTGTTCGTCGGCCATCTCGGCTATCCGCCAAACGTCGATGCCGTCCAGAGGTTAGCCGGCTCCATAC
>NZ_RZRK01001027.1:0-1851 GCF_003997835.1 Mesorhizobium sp. M7A.F.Ca.CA.004.12.1.1 | reverse complement strand
GTTGTAGCCGGCGTCGAGCGCGACGGCGAGGATGTCGGGCGCCCCGCCCGCCAGCTTGCGCGCCGCCTCGGTCAGCCGGCGTGAGCGCATGTAGCCCATCACCGACCGGCCGGTGGCGGCGCCGAAGGCGCGCGTCACATGAAAACGCGACACGCCGCTGTTTTGCGCGACATCATCAAGCGAGATCGCCTCCGGCAGATGGCTTTCGACGAACCACAGCGCTTTCTCGGTCGGGTCCATTTTCTCCTCGCATTGGCCAGATCATCCTGCCGTTTCCTGGCGCAGCCAGTTTGATCGAAATTGCGCATCCCGTGCAATCTGCGCCGATGCCGGTCGCCATCCGGCCAACCGCCCCATGAGCTTTCGCTTGACAGCGACCGGCGTCATCTCTTAGGTATGTTATATTATTACATAAAGAGAGCATGCGATGCCTGTTTCCCTTAGCTGGCCCACCACTCCGTCCGAGAAATCCATTGCGAAGCGATCGGCGCAAATCTACGCTGAAGCGGTGATGGTCCCCGAGTCGAAAGGCGAGGGGTGAAAAGGGAACACGGTGAGGCCTGCTCAGGTCGAGACCGTGGCTGCCCCCGCAACTGTAAGCGGCGAGCAAAATCCGTGAATGCCACTGGCCGGCAAGGCTGGGAAGGCTGGATGGCGCAACGACCCGTGAGCCAGGAGACCTGCCATCACTGAGTTGACCGGACGGGGTGTGCCGGGAGGAAACGCGAATCCCGGTCTTGTCGGCCGGTTCGCCAGCTTCCTTCCGTCGCCAGTTTTGGAAAGTGACGGAAAGTTGGACGGCTCCATCCATCGCATCGTCGTATATACGCTTTGCCGTCCCGGCAAGCCGGCGGGCAGCAGCCGATGACCGTAGCGCTTCTCGAAGCCCGTGACCTCTGCGTCACGGCGAATGGGCGGGATCTGGTTCAGGCGGTCAGCTTCTCGGTGGCCGCCGGCGATCGCCTTGCCATCATCGGTCCCAACGGCGCCGGCAAGACGACGCTGCTGCGCATGCTGTCGGGCATGCTGCGTCCGAGCTCCGGCGAGGTGAAGCTCGGCGGGCGCCGCCTGGACAGGATTTCAGCCGCCGAACGGGCGCTGCACATTGCCGTGGTCGGCCAGACCGACCAGCCCGATCCGCGGCTGGCGGTGATCGACTATGTCGAGCTTGGCCGGGTTCCGCACGCCGGGCTGCGGCGCAGGAGCGAGGAGCGCGAGATCGTCGTCGATGCACTGCGCCGGACCGGCCTGCTGCCGCTATTTGGCCGCACCATCGGCTCGCTGTCGGGCGGCGAGCGCCAGCGCGCCCAACTTGCGCGCGCCATCGCCCAGCAGCCAAAAATCCTGTTCCTCGACGAGCCGACCAACCATCTCGACCCGCGTGCCCGCGGCGAACTGCTCGACCTCGTGGCAGGCTTCGAGATGACGGTGATCGCGGTGCTGCACGATCTGGCGCTGGTGGCACCGTTCGCCACCAGGGTGGCGGTGATGAACCATGCCCGTCTGCAAGCGCTCGCCGCACCGCGCGAAGCCCTGACCCAAAAGCTGATCCGCGAGATTTTCGGCATCGATGTGCTGCGTCTGCGCCATCCGACCGAAGACCGCGAACTGACGGTGTTCGATGTGCCGAACCGTGCCGCGCCGCCGACGTGATTGAAGCCATCTCGTAGTCGACCCAATCCCATCCACAAGGAGCAAACCCGTGAAACGCCTGGCCTTTTCGCTTGTCTTCTCGCTGCTGGCCTCGACAGCCCTGGCCTTCCCGGTCACGGTCGACAGCTGCGGCAAGCCGCTGACCTTCGATGCGCCGCCGAAGCGCGCCGTCATCCAGGATCTCAACATGGCCGAGAT
>NZ_RZRK01001026.1:0-1851 GCF_003997835.1 Mesorhizobium sp. M7A.F.Ca.CA.004.12.1.1 | reverse complement strand
ACATCAAGTAAGGCTCCTCCCGGTGCCGACTGCCGGTCGCCTCCTTGACCGGCAACGGCCGCCCGAATTCCCAGTTCGGGCGGCCGCCTTTAACGCCTTTTGAAAATTCAGTCTGACCAGTGAAGGGTGACGTCATGGCTACTCAGCAGACCCGTTCGCTTGCCCGTTTCATGATGGCGCCATCCGTGGTGCTGCTGTTCGTCTGGATGATTGTGCCGCTGGTCATCACCATCTGGTTCTCTTTCCAGCAATACAATCCGCTCAATCCGATCCGCGACGGCTTTGTCGGCTTCTCGAATTACGCGTTGTTCTATTCCAACCCGGCCTTCCTGCAGTCGATCCTCAACACGCTCACATTGGTGGTCAGCGTGCTCCTGATCACGGTGATCGGCGGTATCCTTCTGGCGCTGCTGATCGATCAGCCGATGTGGGGCCAGGGCATCGTGCGCATCCTGGTCATTTCGCCGTTCTTCGTCATGCCGCCGGTGGCCGCATTGGTGTGGAAGAACATGATCATGCACCCGCAATATGGGGTGTTCGCCGACATAGCGCGCTTCTTCGGGGCCCAGCCGATCGACTGGTTCGGGCAGCATCCGATGCTGGCGATCATCATCATCGTCGCCTGGCAATGGCTGCCTTTCGCCACGCTCATTCTCTTGACCGCGCTGCAGTCGCTCGACGGCGAGCAGAAGGAAGCCGCCGAGATGGACGGCGCCGGCTTCATCAGCCGCTTCATCTATCTGACGCTGCCGCACATGTCGCGCGCCATCACGGTCGTCATCCTGATCCAGACGATCTTCCTTCTCTCCGTCTATGCCGAGATCCTCGTCACCACCAATGGCGGCCCGGGATACGCCTCCACCAACCTGCCCTTCCTCGTCTACCAGAAGGCGTTGCTGGAGTTCAAAATCGGCCAGGCATCCGCCGGCGGTGTGATCGCCGTCATTCTCGCCAACATCGTTGCCTTCTTCGCCATGCGCGCCGTCGGCAAGAACCTGGACAAGTAAGGGAGGCTACGATGGCACGCTCAGTCACCACCCAGCACAAGACGATTGCGACAGTTGCCGCCTGGATCGTCGCCCTGCTGATCTTCTTCCCGATCCTCTACACGATCATCACCTCGTTCAAGTCGGAGCAGGAAGCCATCCAGGGCTTCAGCATCATCCCGTCGGGAACGTTCGAGAGCTATGCCGAGGTTCAGGCGCAGAGCGGCTACTTCAAATTCTTTTTCAACTCGGTGCTGCTCTCGGTCGGCTCGACCATCCTGGCCCTGCTCGTCGCCATACCGGCGGCATGGTCGATGGCCTTCTCGCCGACCAAGCGGACCAAGGACATCTTGATGTGGATGCTGTCCACCAAGATGATGCCCGCGGTCGCGGTGCTGTTCCCGATCTACCTGATCTTCCGCGACACAGGACTGCTCGACAGCCGGATCGGCCTGATGATCATGCTGATGCTGATCAATCTGCCGATCGTGGTGTGGATGCTCTAGACCTACTTCCGCGAAATACCGGGCGAGATCCTGGAAGCGGCACGCATGGACGGCGCGTCGCTGTGGAACGAGATCGTCTATGTGCTGACGCCGATGGCGGTGCCGGGCATCGCCTCGACGATGCTGCTCAACATCATCCTAGCCTGGAACGAGGCGTTCTGGACGATCCGGCTGACGACGACGGAAGCAGCACCGCTGACCGCCTTCATCAGCTCGTTCTCCAGCCCGCAAGGCCTGTTCTGGGCCAAGCTCTCGGCCGCCTCGACACTGGCCATCGCGCCGATCCTGATCATGGGCTGGTTCAGCCAGAAGCAGCTGGTGCGCGGCCTGACATTTGGTGCGGTCAAATAATTGATGGC
>NZ_RZRK01001025.1:0-1855 GCF_003997835.1 Mesorhizobium sp. M7A.F.Ca.CA.004.12.1.1 | reverse complement strand
TGCCCAGCACCCGTGTCTGCTGCGGCGTCAGAGCCTGCAGCCGCTTGATGAGGTCCGATATTTCGGGATCGCGCTCGATGCCGAGATCGACGCCGGCTGGTGCTGCGATGTCGCCGGCAAGCACCGATTGCACGGCGCTGCGGATCTCCTCCATGCTGGCCGACTTGGAGATGAAGCCGGAAGCGCCGAGATCGAGCGCCCGCCTGATGGTCGCCGGATCGTCATGCGCCGACACCACGACCAGCGGCACCGCCGGATGGATGCCACGCAGCGAGACCAGGCCGGACAGGCCGCTGGCGCCCGGCATCGACAGGTCGAGCAGCACCAGATCGACGTCCTCGTTGGCCACGACCAGCGCCTTGGCGCTCTCGAAATCGCCGGCTTCATGGATGGCGGCGACGTTGCCGATGCCGGCGAGCGCTTCGCGCAGCGCACCGCGAAACAGCGGGTGATCGTCGGCGATGACGAAAGAATAGCCTGCCGGCAAATGTCCCTCCCCAAATCCCCGATGATTTTTGGCTTTTCGGGTTCAATTGGACGATTATGAGGGGCTGCGCGCTGTTTTCAAGCGGCAAAGCCAGCGCGCCGCCTCCCCTGGTTGAAGCGCTCAGGTCTTCTGAGCGCCGTCGTCCTTGTCCATATCCTTGACGATGCCCATGAAGCCGCGCAGGAAGCGCTCCATGTAGCTCATGGTCTTGTTGAAATCCTCCTCGCTCGGCAGTTTCGATTCGAGGCGGGCGGAGAGCGAATTCTCGAGCTTGGTGACGCGCTCGTCCATCGCCTTCATCGAGGTTTGCAGGCGGTCGACCTCGTCCTGGAAAGCAGCGCGTTCGTCGGCCGCCATCTTGCAGACGAGCTGGCCCGAACGTTCCTCGCAGATCGACATGGCGCCGGTCTGCGTATCGATACGGACAAAGCCGCTATCGGACTTTTCCAGGCGGTAGCGGTCGGTCTCTTCCGAATAAGCTGAAGCCGCGACCAGCGAAACGAGCGCGGCGGGGATCAAGATGTGCTGCAGACGCATGTTGTCCTCCATGGCCAAGGCCTCAGATATCGCATGTTTGCGCCGGAAATGGGGAAGACCCTTGGCGTGGCCTTTCCCGAATGGCTGGTTCGGAATCTTTTTGACGCAATTCCCAAGGGAAAGCGCTATGCGCTTTTCCCGGGAAAACCGTTTCACACTTTTCCTGGAACTGCTCTATAGCGCAACCATGTCTCAGATTATCTACAAGATAACCCCGCAAGCGCCTTGGCGCGAGGCCGAAACGCATGGTCGCTTCACCGGCGCGCCGATCGATGTCGCCGATGGCTTCATCCATTTCTCAACGGCAGCACAGGTCAGGGAAACGGCGGCAAAGCACTTTGCCGGCCAGACGGACCTTCTGCTGGTCGCCATCGACGGCGCCGGCCTGGGCGCTGCGCTGAGATACGAGGTCTCGCGCGGCGGCGCGCTGTTTCCGCATCTTTATGGCCCGCTGGACCTCAAGGCCGTGCTGTGGGTCCGGCCACTGCCGCTTGGCGCCGATGGTGTGCACCAGTTCCCGGCACTGGAGGGGCAATGAGCGTGCTCGACCGGCTCGGCCAGAAGCTGCTGTTCGCCTTCGATCCGGAAACCGCGCATGGCATGTCGATTGCGGCGCTGCGATGCGGCCTGCCGGTCGGTGCGCGGACGACGCTCGACGCGCGGCTGAAGGTCAGCGTCTGCGGCCTCGATTTCCCCAATCCGATCGGCATGGCGGCCGGCTATGACAAGAACGCCGAGGTTCCGGACGCGTTGCTTGGCCTGGGCTTCGGTTTCGCCGAGGTCGGTACCATCACGCCGTTGCCGCAGGCCGGCAATCCGAAGCCGCGTATC
>NZ_RZRK01001024.1:0-1858 GCF_003997835.1 Mesorhizobium sp. M7A.F.Ca.CA.004.12.1.1 | reverse complement strand
GTCCTTGGCCATGACGGCGACGTCGCCGCCGGCGACAATTGTCGCGTTGGCACCGACACGGGCATAGGTCTCGGTGTCGAACGACAGCACCGAGACGCCGCCCGCCAGGCTGACCGTGCCGCTGAAGGCAAGACCGGCGGAGACCACGATGACCTTTTCCTTGGATGTGGCGATCACCGCAACGTCGTTGTTCGCCTTCACGTCCGCGCCGTCATTGATCGTCGCGACCGTGTCGACCTTGATCACCGACACGTCGACGCCGGGCGCGCCCGCGCCCGAACCGCCGAAAGCCGCACCGGCCCCGACACCGACATGGCTGAAGTCGCTCGCCGCCGCAACCAGCACGGACTGTCCTGCATTTCCGGGGCCGGCCA
Source organism: Mesorhizobium sp. M7A.F.Ca.CA.004.12.1.1 (assembly GCF_003997835.1). Lineage (NCBI taxonomy): Bacteria > Pseudomonadati > Pseudomonadota > Alphaproteobacteria > Hyphomicrobiales > Phyllobacteriaceae > Mesorhizobium > Mesorhizobium sp. M7A.F.Ca.CA.004.12.1.1. The sequence continues at coordinate 1,484 of NZ_RZRK01001024.1, read as the reverse complement.
TGTCCTGGTTGATCTGCGCATCGGCTCCGATGAACGCCTTCGTCTTGGTATCGACGACGTTGACCGCCGCACCGACAGCCACGCCGACCGAACCGCCGCCGCCGACGGAAATCGCAAAAGTCTCGACATCATCCTTCGCCGAGGCGGAGACGGCCACGCCACGGAAGCCGGTATCGACCGACGCGGTCGCAACCCGGTTCTGGGTCAAGCCCGGATCCTGCTGGACGTCGTCGCCACCCTCCTGGTCGAGGTTCTTGAACTGGGTGAGGCCCGACGGCGTACCAGCCTCCAGGCTGCTCGCGGTCGGCTTGTTGCCGCCCTGCGGGTCGAAGCTCGACATCGCCTGGCTGCCCGCATACTCGATTTGGTAGCGGCCGGTTCTCGCCGCGACCGTGCCGTGGCCCTCGCCGGTGACGCGTGCGCCTGCGCCGATGAAGGCATCCGTCACCTTGTCGACAACCGCAACGCCGGCCGCGACGCCGACGCCGGCACTGCCGCCAATCGCCACGCCGCCAACAATCAGGTCCATCTCGGTCTCGTCGAGTGCCTGGACAAGCACGCTGCCGCGTGCCCGCACATCCGTCAGGCCGCCGATCGGCGCCAGCGGGTCCGAGCCAATGAAGGCGCGGGTCTTCAGATTCAGCACGAAGACGTCAGCCGTCAGCGTGACGCCAGCGCCGCTCGACGCGCCCGCGGCCACGGAGAACGAACCTATGTCCTCGTTGCCGGTTGCTTCGACCGTCACATTGCCGTCGACGTCGATGTCGGCGCCCGCTTCGATCGATGCAGTCGTCGTCTTTGTCAGCGTCGACACATTGACGCCGGCGCCGACGCCGGCACTGCCGGCGGAAACCGCGAGCGAGCCCGCGATTGTCAGGATATCGGTTTCGTCGCTTGCAAAGACCGAAACGCCGGGATCATTGGCGAGCGTCTGGCCGGAAACCTTGCTGTTTGCACCGATGCGAGCCGTCGTTGTCTCGGTCAGCACCGTCACAGCGACCGAACCGGCGACCGCCGCCTGCGCGGAAGCAGCGCCGGCGGCTGCGATGATCAGCACGTCATCGGTGGAAATCGCCGATACGGAGAGGCCGTTTGCGCCACCGGTGACCACGTCGGCGTCGCCATAGAGCTCCGCCTTTACATCGTCGAGATGGACAAACACCGTTCCGGAAATACCGATGCCGGCGCTTTGGCCGAACGCCGCCGCGCCAGCCAGCAGGAACACGTCCGCGTCGCCGGTCGCCGTCACGGAGACATCTCCGCCGGCGCCCAGATGCGATTTGTTCAGCGTGCTGCCGGCCTCGACGAAGGCCTGGGTCGATGTGTCGAGGTAAAGCACGCCGACCGATGCCGCGACGCCGGCCGAGCCGCCGGCGCTGCCGCCGAACGTCGCCGCGATCGAGGTGATGTCGTCGAAGGAGTCGGCATTGATGATGATGTTGCCGGCAGTCGTATCCAGATCCGCGCCACCACCCATCCAGGCG
>NZ_RZRK01001023.1:0-1858 GCF_003997835.1 Mesorhizobium sp. M7A.F.Ca.CA.004.12.1.1 | reverse complement strand
CGGCCAAGGTGGTGCGCACCGCTCTCCAGGACGCGGCATCGGTCGCCGGCCTGCTGGTGACCACGGAGGCGATGGTGGCCGAGAAGCCGAAGAAGGAAGCCGCCGCCCCGGCAATGCCCGCCGGCGCCGGTATGGACTTCTGAGGTCACGGCCCATCCGCCCGCTTCCCTGGCGGGGAGCGGGCGTCATCCGAAGAGAAAGTGGAGGTAAAGATGGATGCAATGGCTGGCCTCGGATCCGTACCGGCTCCTACGCACCAGGCGAAGGAATTCCTGGCCTATGAAACAGAATGCAGGAACGTGCTGAAGCCGCTGCTGGCAGGGCTGCTCGACATGGCTGAAGCTGCCGGCTGGAACCGGCGAACCGCGGCGTCGGCACTGATGTTCCTCGCCGCGCAGCAAGTGTCGGCAACATCCGAGGTATCCGCCGGCAGCGGCTGAACGGAAATCGGCCAGTCCATTCACCTATTCGCGGCGGGCCGCGCTCCCGGTGCTCGGCCCGCTACAGGCCCTGAACAATCGAGAGGAGGCACAAGCCATGAATCACGGGCAATTTGAGGAACCGGTCACACTTCTGGTCGGAATGGGCTTTCCGAGGAAGATCGACAGCGTGATGGAAGCTTACGCACTGCTGCAGGACTGGCCGAGCGCCGGCCGCAACGGCGCCCATGCCGTCGCACTCAACGCTTGCAAGGCGGGCATCGTCGGCGAGATCGATCCGGAGACGGTGCGGGCCACGCTGGTCAGCTTCGCGCGCCGCCACGACATATTGGTGCCGGAGATGGTTACGCCGCTCGCGACGGCGGCCGGTGGTGCGCTGCGCACGAGGTGAACTGACGATGCGGCGCTGCACAGCGCCTGAAGACCATGGTCTTGCGATAAGCCAGGCGAACACGGAGACGCCGGAATTCCTTTCCGGGCGGGCGGCATTGTCGTTGGTCATTGAGCGAACGCGTCAGCAAGACTGACCTGTTCTGCCCGAATAGCGCTTCTGAGCGCCGCCTCCCGGTTAAAAAAGTATCATCCGTTGTCTTGAATCGTGGTGGCGCCTGTTGTCATGAGCCGGTACCTTGGCTCTTGAAATGCAGAGCCGAAACCAATTCGGCCGGTTTAGGGAATTGGGCCGAACGCGGCAAATATCCGTGCCGGCCCGGGAGGAAACGGACATGGAACCGGACCTGGAAGTTGTCCAGATACGACGCGGTGAGTCCTTCAAGGCGTGGTCGCACGGCTACCCCTTCCATACGGTGCGCTGGCACTTCCATCCCGAATATGAACTGCATCAGGTGATCTTCACCAACGGCCGCTATTTCGTCGGCGACTTCATCGGCGAGTTCGAGCCGGGCAATCTGGTGCTGACCGGGCCGAACCTGCCGCACAATTGGGTCAGCGATATCGCCAGGGACAGTTCGATCCCGCTGCGCGGCCGCATCATTCAGTTTTCCGAAAGTTTCATCGGCGATGCCATGCATGTGCTGCCGGAGTTGGCGGGGCTCACGGCTCTGCTCGAGGCGTCACGTCGCGGCGTGCTGTTTTCCAGCCGCACCAGCAAGGCGCTGGCGCCGCTGATGGAAGAGATGATGCAGGCACAAGGTGTGCGCCGCATCGAGCTGTTCATGATGATCGCCGGCCTGCTCAGCCGCGCCCAGGAATTCCAGCTTTTGGCCAGCGCCAGCTACCGGCCCGATCCCTCCGGCTACATGACCGCCGGCATGAATAAGGCGCTCGCCTATATCAGGGAAAACCTGACGCAGCTGTTCGACGAGGCGGACCTCGCCGCCATCGCCGGCCAATCGACCGGCGCTTTCTCACGCTCGTTTCGCCGTCACACCGGCATGTCGCTGGTGCAGTATGTGAAG
>NZ_RZRK01001022.1:0-1866 GCF_003997835.1 Mesorhizobium sp. M7A.F.Ca.CA.004.12.1.1 | reverse complement strand
CAGTCCGAACCGGCCTGAGATCGAAACTTGATGGCCCCCAGCGAAACCAGCCAGGACACGGCGCCGCGCGCGACCGAGCCGCTGTCGCTCGGCGAGATCGTGGAAAACGGTCTCTGCATCGGTTGCGGGCTCTGCCGTTCGATCGCCGGTCCCGGCAAGGTCGAGATGGCGATGACGCCGGAAGGGCGCGAGCGGCCGGTGGCGATGCAGGTGTTGGTCAGGTCGACGCTGACGCGGGTCAACGCAGTCTGCCCGGGAACGCGCATCGCCGGTCCACCGCCGGCGCAGGCGAGCAATGCAGCGTTGACGGACACCGTCTGGGGCCCCGCCGAACGGCTTGTGCTCGGACGCGCGGGAGATCCCACGGTGCGGTTTGTCGGATCGGGAGGCGGTGTGCTGACGGCGCTTGGGCAATTTCTGCTGAGCTCGGGACGCGTCAAGTTCGTGCTGCATGTCGCCGCATCACGCTTACAGCCGATGCGCAATGAGCGGCGCCTGAGCTTCGATGCCGTTTCGATGATCGAGGGCGCCGGCTCGCGCTACGGCCCCACGGCGACGCTGGTGGATTTCGACGACATCCTTGATCGCGGCCAGCCCTTCGCGCTGATCGCCAAGCCTTGCGATATCACCGCCGTGCGCAATTTGGCGCGGCTCGATCCGCGCGTCGACCGATATATGCGCTATGCCCTGGCCTTCGTTTGCGGCGGCGCATCGGACCTTTCGAAATCGGAACAGGTGTTGCGGCGTTTCGGCCTCTGCGAGGACGAGCTCACGCTTTTTCGCTATCGCGGCCATGGCAATCCCGGCCTCAACCGGATCGAAACCAGGGACGGCCGCGCCTTCGAACTCACCTATCGGCAGTTGTGGGAGGACGAGGACAAATGGATGACCCAGCCGCGCTGCAAGATCTGTCCGGACGCGATCGGCCAGGTGGCGGATATCGCGGTTCATGACGCCTGGCTGAATGGTGGGCCGGCGGTCGAGGATGAGCTGCTCAACAGCATCATCGTGCGTACCGGGCGCGGCCTCGAACTGTTCGATGCGGCCGTCGACGCCGGCGCTCTGGAGATCAAGCGCGAGACCGGCATTGCCGAAATCAGCGAGTTGCAGTCGCACCAGGTGCGCAAGCGGCGCGCCGTCTGGGCGCGGCTGAAAGGCATGGCGATCGCCGGCAGGCCGGTGCCTTTTGTCACCGATCTCGCCCTTGCAGATTGCGCCGCGCAGAATTCGCTGGCGGAGAATCTGGCCGAGGGGCGCGGCGCTCGCGACCGCGCGCGGCGCGGACGCCTGGGTGAGCCGCCTGCCGTGCCGCGCGAAGGCCGGGCAATCATGTTGAAGGATGGGTTGAGATGAATGCCGCCGAGGAAACGGACGTCATCATTATCGGCGGCGGCATGGCCGGTGCCGGTGCGGCCTTCGAGATATCCCACTCCGCAAAGGTGGTGCTGCTCGAGCGGGAAAGCCATTGCGGCTACCACACGACCGGACGCTCGGCGGCAAGCTTTACCGAAAATTACGGCAACGGCGTCATCCGGCGTATTGTGCTTGCCAGCCGGTCTTTCCTGACCGAACCGCCAGCTGGATTCTCCGAGTATCCGCTGCTTGGCAAGCGCGGCATGATCACCGTGGCGCGCGCCGATCAGATCGATCTCCTGCGGGAGGATCTGGCGGCCGCGCAGGGGCTTGTGCCCTCCATCGTCGCCATGACGCCGGCCGAAGCGATCGCCAGCGTACCGGTGCTGCGCGCGGAGTATCTCGCCGGCGCCTATATCGAACCGCATTCGATGGACATCGACGTCAACGGCCTGCACCAAGGTTATCTGCGCGGCGCCCGCGCGCGCGGCGCCGCGCAGATAACCTTGGTGC
>NZ_RZRK01001021.1:0-1867 GCF_003997835.1 Mesorhizobium sp. M7A.F.Ca.CA.004.12.1.1 | reverse complement strand
GCCCTGCCCCCAGGCGGCGCAATTCCGCCGCCGCAGCCGACAGTGCCAACTGCTCGGTCAGCAGCCGGGCCGAACCTTCGTCGGTTGAGGCAACCTGCATCGCCGCCTTCAGAACGCCGATCGTGCCGCGTCCGCCGGCGCCGAGATCACGGTCGATGCCGGCCAGCACATCCTCGAACAGGCCGGGCGCACGGCCGAGCACGCGCAGCACATCAAGCGCCATGACATTGCCCGAGCCTTCCCAGATCGCATTGACCGGGGCCTCGCGATAGTAGCGGGCGAGTGGCGCCTCCTCGACGTAGCCGTTGCCGCCTAGGCACTCCATCGCCTCATAGAGCAGCGGGGGCGCGATCTTGCAGACCCAGTATTTGACGACCGGCGTCATGGCCCGGGCAAACGCCGCCTCGCCGCGATCGCTGGCCGCCTCGTCGAAGGAGCGCGCTAACCGGAACGACAGCGCGGTGGCGGCGGCGACGTCGAGCGCCATGTCGGCCAGAACGCGCTGCATCAACGGCTGCTCGATCAGGGTCGAACCGAACACCTGGCGATGGCGGGCGTGGTGAACGGCCTCGGCGAGGCCCGCGCGCATGATCGCCGACGAGGCGATGGCACAATCGAGCCGGGTCAGGGTGACCATGTCCATGATCGTCTTCACACCGGCACCGGGTTCGCCGACCATCTCGCCGATGGCATTGACGAATTCGACTTCGGAGGAGGCGTTGGAACGGTTGCCGAGCTTGTCCTTCAGTCGCTGAAAGCGGAAGCCGTTGCCCGAACCATCACCGAGAACGCGCGGCACGAGGAAGCACGACAGCCCCTCCGGCGCCTGCGCCAGCACCAGGAACGCATCCGACATCGGCGCCGACATGAACCATTTGTGCCCCGTCAGACGATAAAAACCGCTGCCGGCGCGTTCCGCCCTCGTCACATTGGCGCGCACATCGGTGCCGCCCTGCTTCTCGGTCATGCCCATGCCGAGCGTCAGCCCGGTCTTCTCGACCGGCGGTTTCTGGCTCTGGTCGTATTTGCGCGTCGTCACGCGCGGCGCCCATTCGCGAAACAGTTTTGGGCTGGCCATCAAGGCCGCCAGCGAAGCGTTGGTCATGGTGATGGGGCACAGATGCCCGGTCTCGAGCTCCGCCGTCAGATAAAACCGGGCGGCACGGACTTGATGGCGGCGGCCGATCTCGGTGTCGCCGTTCTCCCACACCGAGGAATGCAGCCCGTTGGCCACAGCGCGGCGCATCAAGGCGTGATAGGCGGGATGGAACTCGACCACGTCGATGCGCCGTCCCTGGCGATCATGCGTCCTGAGCTTCGGCGTCTCGACATTGGCGAGGCGCGCCAGTTCCTGCGCCTCCTGCGTCAGCACGAAGCGGCCGAGACCGTCGAGATCTTTGCGCACCGGATCGGAAAAACGCTCCGCGAGCTGGATCAGCAACGGATCGCCCCGCCAGGCGTTGCCGCCCGTCAGCGGCGGCGGCTGGTTCGTCACGTCGTCGGTCACGCCCAATCCTTCTATCGTCAGAAAGCCACGAATCCGAGGCTGTCGGCTAGATATAGCCAAGCCATGCAGCGCGCGCGATGAAAATACCGGCCGATACAATCGGCCATCTATACGAAAAAATTGAGGAGAACGGCTGCAATGCAAAGCTGGCGCTTGCAGCCGCAAAGTCTCCACCCTATAGCAGCGCCTTGAGATGACCGACGCTTCGTCCCCCTATCCTCATCGCCATCTTCTGGGCATCCGCGACCTTTCCCCCGCCGATATCGAGCTGTTGCTCGACAGGGCGGACCGAGCGGTCGCGATCTCGCGGCAGTCCGAGAAGAAAACCTCGACGCTGCGCGGCCGCACACAGATCAACCT
>NZ_RZRK01001020.1:0-1867 GCF_003997835.1 Mesorhizobium sp. M7A.F.Ca.CA.004.12.1.1 | reverse complement strand
TTTGGCCGGCCAATGGCGCAACACCTATGGCATGATCGATTCGCGCCACGATGCACGCATGATCATCGACACGCTCTATCCGCCGGTGAACTGAGCGGCGAGCATCGCAAAAACCGGCGCCATCCACAGTTTTGACGCGTTGGCGGGCATCCTCACGCGTATGGCTGATCACCGTTAACCTTAACAAATGGTTTCCGTTGCGATGGCGGACGGCAAGGCCCACTGTCCCGGCGCGAGCAGGGAATGGTTCAGATTGGCCGTCTCTTGCTTTGCGAAGCAGGAACACCGATGCGACAGGTACTGACCTCTTTTCTGGCCTTGCACTGGGCGATTGTTTTCGCCCTGCTTGCGCTCATCTGCATCGACGGAAACCGGGGTGTGGCGGCGGCACTCGGCGTGCTGGGCACCACAATCGAGGGTACCCGCTTCGTCGACCTCGACAATTTCGTTGTCGTGGCGCCGCTCGCCACCGCATTGCTTGTCGTCGCGGTTCTGTTTTTCTGGGCCTTTGTCGAAGCCCTGGTCAACGACGCGACCAGTCCCGGCGCCGACAGCGTCGCCCGCATCGCCTTCATCAGCGCGTCCGGCATGTTGTCGCTGATCGTCATCGGAGGTGCCGCGCAAGGCATCAACGGGCTGTTCATGGCAGTTGCCGTGCAGCTGACGGCACTTCTGGCGTCCTACGTCGCCATGCTTGCCGAGCGGCGGTCCGTGGTTGCGGCAGCGGCTTCCGGCGAAAGCGAGATCCATGCCGTCGCGCATGACATGGCAAAAGCCGCGGCTCACAATTCGCTGCTCTCACTCATATCAGGCCGAACGGTCTCCAAGACCGGCTCCAATCACAGGGGAGGCCGCTGATGCGTTACATCTTTGGGTTCTGGGCGGCGCCGATGGCGATTTTCTGGGGCTGGTTCTATCTGTCGGCCAATGACATCAATTTCGGCTACACGATGCTCAGCCGACAGATGCACGACTTCTTCTTCCAGCTCTATGGTCAGATGCTCGGCATCGATCCGGCGATCATTCCCGGCATGGTGGCGAAGACGTGCGTCTTCGACGGGTTGCTGCTGATGGCGCTTTGGGCTTTCCGCCGTCGCCGCGAAATCGCCGGCTGGGTCAAACAGCGCTGGGCGGGTCCGGTTCCGTTCGAGCGGATGCGTGGAGCGACTGAAGCCGGTCCAAAACTCCCTGCAGAATAAACGCGGCTGCCGCCGAATCGATCTTGCCGGCGCGCTTGCGGCGCGAGAAATCCATCTCGATCAGCGTCCTTTCGGCCGCGACCGTCGATAGTCTTTCATCCCAGAGCACGAAGGGCAGGTCGCTCATCTGGGCCATGTTGCGAACGAAGGCGCGCGATTTCTGCGCACGCGGACCTTCCGAACCGTCCATATTGATCGGCAGCCCAATCACCACCGCGCCGGCATTCTCCTTCCGCAGCAAGGCGAGCAGCACCGCCGCATCGAGCGAGAATTTCCTTCGCATGATGACCGGGCGCGGATGGGCGAAGGAAAATCTCTGGTCCGAGACCGCGACGCCGATCGTCTTGTCGCCGAGGTCAAGTCCCGCCAGCGTCTTGCCGCCGGTCAGCCGCGCCGGCAATTCCTCGATCGTGATAATGCCCACCGGCCGTCCTTCGCCTTTCACCACCACGTGTTTTGTCAAACGCGTGGTGGACACAGTAACCCTTTGATCTCGGGGCCGTCGGCGTTCTATCCTTTGGCAAGACAAAAATCGAGGAATGCATTCATGAAACTGACCTGGTACGGCCACTCGGCCTTTCGCATCGAGACCGCTGATGCCAAGATCCTCATCGATCCCTATCTGATCGGCAATCCGTCCTGGACGGGCGGCTGGGAGGGACCGGCGG
>NZ_RZRK01000101.1:0-11299 GCF_003997835.1 Mesorhizobium sp. M7A.F.Ca.CA.004.12.1.1 | reverse complement strand
GCCAGGAACTCACCGGTGACGGTCGCCCAGGCAACGCCGGCGACACCCCAGCCAAGTTCCAACCCAAGCACGAAGCAGAGCGCGATGTTGATGCCGTTCAGCACCAATTGCAGCATCAGCCCAAGCCCGCCCTCGCCGCGCCCCAGCACATAGCCGAGGATGGCGTAGTTGATCAGCGAGAACGGCGCCGCGAGCAGCCTGATCCTGATGTAGACGCCCATCGCCTCGCTGACGCGCGGTTCGGCGCCCATGAACTTTTGCCCGGCGATGGCGACCAGCGGCGCAAGGGCAGCGAGCACGATGCCGGCGATAACCGCGATCAGCACGGCGCGCCAGAACACCGCCTGTTCCTCCAGGGCGTCGCCGCGCCCAAACGCCTGTGCGACAAGCCCGGTGGTGCCCGAGCGCAGGAAATTGAAAGAGGTGAAGACGACGTCGAAGATCAATGCGCCGGCCGCCAGGCCGCCAAGCAAGGCGGCATCGCCGAACTGGCCGATGACAGCCGTGTCGACCAGGCCGAGCATCGGCGTCGTCAGATAGGCAAGCGTCATCGGCACGGCGATGGCGAGCACGGAACGATTGGTGACGACAAATGATCCGGGGTTGATTGGGGATCTGGCGTCGGCTGGGGTTGCACCCTGGTCCAAGGATTGCTGCCTTGCTGATTGCGGCTTGATCGAACTGCCGATGTGCCCCATTTTCCAGCCACCGCGCAATCACTCTTCCCGTGACGGCCAACCGAAATCCCCGGCCTGGCGCGAGCCGCCGGATCCAGTTCATGCCCCTGCAGATCGTCCATAATCCCGACTACGATGCCGGCTTCGCCACCAACCATCGCTTTCCGATGAGCAAATATCCACTGCTGATGGAGGCGCTGCGTTCACGTGGCCTCGCCGGCCCCGACGCGCTCAGCACCGCCGAACCGGCACCGGTGTCATGGCTGGAGCTTGCCCATGCGGCGAATTATGTCGACCAGGTCGTCAACTGCCGCGTGCCCGAGAAGATCGAGCGCGAGATCGGTTTTCCGATCGGACCCCGCGTCTCGCTGCGCGCGCAGCTTGCCACCGGCGGCACCGTGCTGGCGGCGCGGCTGGCCTTGCGCCACGGCATTGCCTGCAACACCGCCGGCGGCAGCCATCATGCGCGGCGCGCGCAAGGAGCGGGCTTCTGCACCTTCAACGATGTCGCCGTCGCCGCGCTGGTGCTGCTCGCCGAAGGCGCGGCACAAAACATCCTGATCGTCGACCTCGACGTGCATCAGGGTGACGGCACGGCGGATATTCTCGCTGATGATCCGCGCGTGTTCACCTTTTCCATGCATGGCGACCGCAACTACCCCGTGCGCAAGATCGCCTCCGACCTCGATGTCGCGCTGCCCGACGGCACGGGTGACGCCGCTTACATGAAGAGGCTCGCCGCCATCCTGCCGGAGCTCTCCGCCCAAGCCCATTGGGACATCGTGTTCTACAATGCCGGCGTCGACGTCCATGCTGAGGACCGGCTTGGCAGGCTGTCGCTATCGGATGACGGCCTGCGCGCCCGCGACGACATGGTGATCAGCCACTTTCGCACGCGGGGCGTTCCGGTCTGCGGCGTCATCGGGGGTGGCTATTCAACTGACGTGCCCACGCTTGCCGCGCGCCACGCCATCCTGTTCGAGGTGGCCGCGGGCCACGCCCGATAGTACGATCTTGTCCAAAAACCGGGTGCCAGGGTTCGCTGACGCGGACCTGCGGTTCGGGATCATGCTCTACTTCCGGTAGTTGGCGAGCCTCAACAGGATGAACGCCGGCACGACGATAGCCGCGCCCAGCAGGATATAGCCGAGGAAACGGTCGATGGCGTGGAAGCCAAGATTCCACAGGTCCATGAAGAATTTGCGGATGCCGTAGAGCACATCCATCGGCGACCAGCCGAAGGCGTTCATGACCAGGCCGACGAGGAAAGACACCACCAGCAGTTTCAGGATCACCTTGAGCGGCGAGTCGCCAAGAAAGCGCGTCAATGCGGACAAGGCCCGTCTCCAGATTGAGGTACCCTGGCTAGAGGGCGTCAGCCAGACATACGCACTTGGCTTGTCCGCTTCAAGCCGGGAGTTCTGCGGGATAGCGAGACACCGAGCATAGTGTGGCCGCAAGCCGAGCCCAGGCGCATGGCAGACTGCCGGCTACTGCCGCAGCGATCCCGCTGGCTTATCTGTTTTCTAACCAATTGCCGCTATTCCCAATCGGATAGCGGGAGCAAGGCTTTGGTGGAGACGGAGAGAAACACCGCGCGACGCGGCGTCATGCTGTCGGTGGTCATCCCATGCTACAACGAGCTGGATGGCGTGGCCGAACTGCATCGGCGGGTAACGGCCGCATGCCTTGAACAAGGCCCTTCCTACGAGATCGTCCTTGTCATCGATGGCGCGACCGACGGCACGCGCGAAGCCATTCTCCAGCTGGCTGAAAAGGACGACCATGTCGTCGCCATCGACCTTGCCCGCAATTACGGCCATCAGATCGCGTTGAGCGCCGGGCTCGAATTCTGTCGCGGCCAGCGCATTCTCATTCTCGATGCCGACCTGCAGGATCCGCCTGAACTGCTCGGCGCGATGATGACGAAGATGAACGAAGGCTTCGATGTGGTCTACGGCCAGAGGCTGACGCGCGATGGCGAAAGCTGGTTCAAGCTCGCCTCCGCGTCCATGTTCTATCGCTTGCTGCGCCGGATGGTCGACGTCGACATAGCCCCCAATACCGGAGATTTCCGGCTGATGAACCGTCGCGCGCTCGACCATCTGAACGCGATGCCAGAGCGTTACAGGTTCATTCGCGGCATGGTGAGCTGGATCGGGCTGAAACAGGTGGCCTTTCCCTATGAGCGGCACCGCCGCTTTGCCGGAACCACCCATTATCCGCTGAAGAAAATGCTTCTTCTGGCGGTCGACGCGATGACCAGCTTCTCCATCGTCCCTTTGCGGTTCGCCTCGCTGCTCGGAATGATGTTCGGGCTTCTGGGCCTGGTCGTGCTCGGCTACACGCTGCTCGAATGGTCGGTCGGGAACGTGTTGCCCGGCTGGACCAGCCTTGCCGCGATCGTGCTGATCCTCGGCAGCGTCCAGCTTATGGTGCTCGGGATCTTCGGCGAGTATCTCGGGCGCATGTACATGGAGACAAAGCGGCGGCCGCTCTACTTCGTCAACGAGATCGTTTCGCGCAGCCAGGCAGTGGAGGGCGGCGAATTGCCGGTCCATCGCCTGCAGGAGATGGCAAAGAGGGCCGCACGTGCTTGAGGCGGAGTTCGACCGGTTTGCGCGGGAATATCAGGAGCAGCATGCCGCAAGCATAAGGCTGAGCGGCGAAAACCCGGATTTCTTCGCCAGGTACAAGATCGACGACGTCGCCGCGACGCTGCGGCGGGCCGGTGTCAAACCGCGACGAATACTGGATTTCGGCGCCGGCGTCGGCAATTCGCTAGGCCATATGCGCAACGCGTTTCCCGACGCGGAGATCACCTTGCTCGATCCTTCGCGGGAATCGCTCGACATCGCCAGCAAGCGCTTTCCCGGCCAGGCCGCCTTCACGCATTTCGACGGCAAGACAATTCCCTTTGCCGACGGCAGCTTCGACCTGGCCTTCGCGGCCTGCGTCTTCCACCATATTCCCGAGAACCTGCAGATCGGGCTGTTCGCCGAGATCGGCAGGGTGCTGGCCGATGGCGGCAGCTTCTTCGTCTTCGAACACAATCCCTGGAACCCGCTGACCACGCACGCGGTGAGAAACTGTGCCTTCGACGAAAACGCGGTTTTGATAAATTCGCGCGAGATGCGCGGGCGCATGGCCGAGGCGGGCCTTGCCAATACGAGGATCGTCTACCGGATTTTCTTTCCTCGGATGCTTGCGAGACTGAGGCCGTTCGAGCGCTTCCTCACCAAGGTACCTGTCGGAGCCCAATATTTTGCGCATGTGGTCAAGCCTGCCGTTTGACTTCCCGAGGATGCTGCGATTTGGCGCCGTCGGTCTGTTGAACACGGCGCTGGGATACGCGGTCATCCTGGCCGGGCTTGCGCTTGGTCTGGGCGACATCCTTGCCAACGCCACGGGTTATGCCGCCGGCCTTGTCCTCGGCTTCTTCCTCAACCGCCAATGGACCTTCAGCAGAGTCGACGGCTTCCAGCCCGGAACCGCGCTGCGCTACGGGGGTGTCTTTCTGGTCGCCTACAGCATCAATCTGGCCGTCGTGATCGCCGCCCGTTCGGCAGGCATCGTCGAAAACCCGCTGGTCCACCTCGCGGGAATCTGCGTCTATTCGGTGGTTTTCTATCTTGGCTCGGCCCGCTTCGTGTTTGTGGGACGTGGGGACGACAGCACCGACCGCACAGTTCGGGTGGCCGACAAGCCTCGGCGGCAGCCCGCCAGTCCAACACCTTGAACCCAACTGTCACCGGAACCGATCAGAGGCGGCGCATCATGAACGACGCTCAGGCCAGTGTGGCGGCCGCGACATACAACGAGCGGAACAGGCTGATCTTCTGCCTGCTCGCGGCCTTGGCGATGGCGGGTGCGTTGGCTGCCCAGGCAGGCGCCACCCTGCAGGATCCCGACAGCTGGTGGCAAGTGAAAGTCGGTCTCGATTTCCTGACAAACCGGACATTTCCGACGGTCGATCCTTACTCCTACACGTTTGCCGGCCAGCCCTGGATTGCCAAGGAATGGCTGGGGCAGGTCCTGCTGGCTCTTGCCTACCGGGCGGGCGGCTGGAACGTGGTCGTCACCGCGATCATCGCCTCGATCTCCCTGACGGTTTTCCTCATGGGGTGGTTTCTCAGCGCATGGCTGAAACCGATCCTGGCGATTACACTGGCCTTCGCGGCGGTGTTCCTGATCAACCCGATCTTCACGGCGCGTCCGCATGTCTTCACCTTCCCGATCATCGTCATCTGGACGGCGGTGCTGTTCGGTGCGGCGAGGGAAGAACGGGCGCCGCCCTGGTGGCTGCTTGTGCTGGTCGTATTATGGGCGAACCTGCACGCCACCTTCACCTTGAGCTTCGTCATCGCGGCTTTCGCCGGTCTCGATCTGCTGGCGCGCACGGGCCTGTCAAAACCGGCCCTGCTGGCGAAGTGGATCGCGTTCGGCCTGCTTTGCCCGCTGGTCAGCCTGATCCACCCGTACGGCGTCCAGGCCATCCTGGCGACGCTCGCCGTGGCTTACGGCAACGAGGCAGTGTCGCTGATCATGGAATGGAAACCGTTCAATCCGCCGGACAGTCCCGTCCAGGAAGCGGTGATGCTGCTGGCGCTTTTCGGGCTATTAGTGTCCCGATTGCGAATTGGCTGGGCCAAGGCGTTGTTCGTCGTCTTCACCTTGCATGTCTATCTCGCCCATGTGCGCTTCATGTACCTGTTCTTCCTGCTGATTCCGCTGGTGATGGCGGCCGAGGTCGCACAGCAATATCCCTCGCTTTCAGCCACCGCGTGGCTGGCCGAAAAGCGCGACGGGCTGGAGAGATTCTTAGCCAGACGGTTCTACGCCATTTGCGGCACGGCAGCCGTTCTGCTGATTGGCGGGGTCGCTGTGCTCGGCAGCGTCTATCAGGTAGCGCCAAGTCCGAAGACATCGGCCAGCGGGGCGCTGGCATTCGCGCAAAGCCATCATCTATCCGGCAACGTGCTGAATTCCTACAATTTCGGCGGCACGCTGATTTTCCACGGGTTCAAGACCTATATCGACGGACGGACGGACCAGCTGTTCCTCGGCGGTTTCACAAAGAGCGATAACGACACCGGACGCGGCGACGGCAAGCCGCTCCTCGAAGCCCGCCTGAAGAAATACGCAATAGATTGGGCGCTGCTATCGGCCGACGACAGCCGCATTCCCTTCTTCGACCAGTTGGGCTGGAAACGGGCCTATTCGGACGACTACGCGGTAATCTATCTGCCCGGCGCCTGATCCCGGTGCGTTCCTGGCGAATTTCGCGACAGCAATATATGCCTTGACACCCATGTTGCAGCGCAGCAAAATTGCTGCCTGAGGGTAAGCCTGTGAGATCGACGAGCCGGGATTTTCAGCACGATCGACGACATCGCCGCATGAGCGTGTCGGGTGCGGCCGCACGGATCCTGGTGGTCGCGCGCGGGCCGGCCGGATGAACTACCGGCGCGACATCGACGGTCTGCGGGCCGTTGCGGTGCTGCCTGTCGTGCTCTTCCATTTCGGCGTGTCCGCCATTCCCGGCGGCTTCACCGGTGTCGACATCTTCTTCGTCATATCGGGCTATCTGATCAGCGGCAGCCTGCTCGATGATCTTGAGCGGGGCCAATTCTCGATCGGCCGCTTCTACTGGCGCCGCGCACGGCGCATCCTGCCGGCGCTGACCTTCGTCATCCTGCTCGCGAGCATTGCCGCCTGGTTCATCCTTCTGCCTTCGGATCTCCACGAATTCAGCCTCAGCGTGATCGCCGCCTCGACCTTCTGGTCGAACATCTATTTCTGGAAAACGACGAACTATTTCTCCATCGACGCCGAACTGCGGCCGCTCCTGCACACATGGTCGCTTTCGGTGGAAGAGCAGTATTATATCTTCGCGCCGATCCTCCTTTATCTGATCTACCGATACGTCTCGAAGCGCTGGCTGACGGTACTTCTGCCGATGGCCATCGGCAGCTTTGCCCTGGCAGTCATAGCAACCTCGCTGGCACCGACGGCAGGGTTCTATCTCTTGCCGACGCGCATATGGGAGCTGGCGCTGGGCGCCATGCTGATGTTGCGGAAGCCTCCGGTCCTAGCCAGTCGGCTGGCGGCGGACCTGATCGGCCTCGCCGGCTTTGCCCTCATTGCATTTGGCTTTGTGATGATTTCGGACAGCGATCCGTTTCCCGGCTACAATGCCCTATTCCCCTGCATCGGAACAGCTCTGCTGATCTATGCTGGCCAGGATAGCGCCGACAGGCCGGCACCTGTCGCCACTCGCGTGCTTCGGTTGGCGCCGCTGGTCTGGGTCGGCCTCATTTCCTATTCGCTTTACCTCGTCCACTGGCCAATCAACTCCTTCGTCCATTATCTCTCCCTGAAGACTGTCGGTGTGCCAACGATTATCGCGATGACGGTTGCCAGTTTCGCCTTGGCGGCATTCTCCTGGAAATACGTCGAGCAACCCTTCCGCCACAAACGAGCCTATACCGCCCCACTGCCCATCTTCGCCTTTTCGGCGACGGCAATCGTGCTGCTGTGCGCCGGTGGTTTGGCCGGCGCACTGGGCAACGGTTTCCCGCAACGGTTTCCGGATTTCTCGACAGAACGTATCCGGGTCGGCGACTGGCGCAACGGCATCTGTTTCAACGAAAACGGGACCCGCATCGAAGACTGGAACCTTGCCGACTGCACCCGGACAACGGGCTTTGCCACCAATGTGCTGCTGTGGGGCGATTCTTTCGCTGCCCACTATGTTCCGGGACTTGAGCCCAACGCCCAGAAAATCCAGGCCAATGTCATCCAATACACCTATGCCGGCTGTCCGCCCGACCTGACCTATTTTTCCTATGCTCGGCCCGCCTGCACCCGCTTCAACGAACGGGCCTTGTCGATCATTCGCGACGCCAACATCCAGGCGGTGATCCTGAGCGGCCGATGGACCGACTACCAGGCCAGGGGCTTCGACGGCCTGCAGAAGACGATCGATCGGCTTCGCGGGATGGGGGTCAAGGTCTATACCGTCGGCCAGTCTCCGGAATTCATCGCCGACGTCCAGAAGATCGCTTTCTTGGTGAGACGGGAGCATGCCGGAACCACATCCTGGCCGATGGCTATGGATCCGGACATCAACGCACGGGTTCTGCCGTTCACCAAAGGGGCCGATTTCATAGATCCGCTGACGTATCTGTGCGACTCGGCCGGTTGTTCATACGCCGATGCCACGACCAATGAATTTCTCTACTTCGACTATGGCCACTTCTCTTCCGCCGGCGCGACGCTGGCCATCTCGAAATACTGGCCAAGCTTCGCCACCAGCAATGAGGTCGCGGAGGCAAAACGGCAATTCACGGCCGTGGGCGCGCCGTGATCCGCAGCACGACCGTCGTGAGAACAGACCGCTTTGCGATTGCCCGAAGGCTAACCCTCATGGTAACGAGGGCGCACGCGGGTATGATGTAATGGTAGCTTGTCAGCTTCCCAAGCTGAACGCGAGGGTTCGATTCCCTCTACCCGCTCCAGTCTAAGGCGTCAGAACCATTTCAGCGCCTGCCTGTTCGTCGAACACAACCGAGCAGCCTCGCGCAAGCGCCACCGTTGCGAGGGCGTTTGCCGCCACGTCATCCGATGAAACGAAATCGCCGGTCAACACCCGCAATTCTTCAACGCCTTCAGCCATGGAAACGAAATTCCCGACCGATCGATCGTGCTTGCAGGCCTCGATCACGCAAAGCAGATCGATGATTTCGAAGCTGCGCATGTTCAGCCTCCAGAAGAAATCGCCCCTTGCAAGATCATGAACGCATCGGCGGGAAATAATGTTCCCAGCTCGCTTTCGCCGGCCTCGGCCTGGCGGTGCTTTCGCCGGACAACCTTACCCGAGCGAGCCATCATCCCACTTCCCTCAGAATGAAGTCGTGCAGCATCTTGGCGGCCGGCGACAGTGCGCGATTCCTGACCGTGATCAGGCTGTAGGGCCTGACCTCGATGTCGAATTCGGTCTGGACGACGTCGATGGCGCCGGCCAGCCCGTCAGGGTTCTGGATGAATTTCGCCACCTGGACAGAGACCGGTGCGATGGCATCGGATTGCGCGACCATGACCAGGGTCAGGAGCAGCGAACTGGTGTTCAGGATACGGTCCGGCAAAGCGATGTTGCGGTTGAGGAAGTTGCTCTCCATCGCCTGGCGCAAGGGCGAGCCGCCAGACTGGAAGACCCAGTCATAGGCGGCGGTCTCTTCCAGCCGCACCGCCTCGCCCTTGGTGAGCGGATGGCCCCGGCGCACGATCAGGCAGGCCTTCTCGACGCCGATGACGCGCGACTCGAACAGCCGCGGATTGAGGTCGTCCGGGATGCGCGCGATGATGAAGTCATGGCGCGTGGCGATCAGCTCGCGTGCCAGCACATTGGAGGTCTCGACCTGCATGGTGATCTCGATGCGCGGATAGATGCGGCGGATTTCACGAATCGCCGGCACCGCCAGCTCGATTGCCGGCGCGGTCACGGCACCCAGGAAAACCGAACCACCCTTGCCCGCCTTGAGTTCGGAAATCTCGCGGTCCACCTCGCGCATCTCCAGCAGGATCGAGCGCGCCCGCCTGGCCAAAGCCTTGCCGTATGGCGTCAAGGTGATACCGCGCGGCAGCCTCTCGCACAGCTTGACCTCCAGCACCGCCTCCATCTCTGCGATCATGCGCGAGGCCGCCGGCTGCGAAATGTTCAGAACCTGGGCTGCCGCGCTGACCCGGCTGTGGTCGTCTAGCGCGACGATCATGCGCATGTGACGCAGACTGAGACCGCTGCGCAGCAGGGTTTCGCCATCGCCCCGTGCTTCTCTGTAACCATTTGAAGCTGTTGTCGGATTCCCGGGCCGCGCCATCGCTTTTCCCTGCCTTCTGCTCGTGTAAGGCCGACCTTGGAGTCAGCCCGTCACGTCCCAATACATATACCAACCATGATATAGCAACCATCAAAGATCGCATTTGACAGTTATGGCAAAGACCCACACCCTCCGCGCGTTCCAAGACGTGACGGTCGCTGACGAGAAAAATCGTATCGATTGAATCAGCGTCTCGGGGCCATGGGAGGATACCGGAGATCGATATGACGGCAGCAGTGCCCTTGGCGCTTCTGCACGATTGCGCGGCCCGCGACCCCCGGGGTGCCGCGTCCATCAAACAGGGAGAGTTAAAGTGAAAATCATCAAGACACTGGCCGCCGTCGCGGCCCTTGGCATCGCTGCCATGACCTACTCGGCGCACGCAGCCGACAAGGGTCTTGTCGGCGTGCTGATGCCGACCAAGACCTCGCAGCGCTGGATCAATGATGGCGACGCCGTCAAGTCCCAGCTCGAGGCTCTCGGCTACACCGTCGACCTGCAATACGCGCAGGACGACATCCCCAACCAGCTCAGCCAGCTGGAAAACGAAATCACCAAAGGCCCGAAGGCGCTGATCATTGCTTCGATCGACGGCACCACCCTGTCGGATGCTCTGCAGAAGGCCGCTGACGCGGGCGTCGTCGTCGTCGCCTATGACCGCCTGATCAAGAAGACCGCCAATGTCGACTACTACACCACCTTCGACAATTTCGGCGTCGGCGTGATCCAGGCGAATTCGCTGGTCAAGGGCCTCAAGGAGCGCTTCCCGAACACCAAGCCGTGGAACGTCGAACTGTTCGGCGGCTCGCCCGACGACAACAACGCCTTTTTCTTCTACGACGGCGCGATCTCCGTCCTGCAGCCGCTGATCGACGACGGCTCGATCAAGATCAAGTCCGGCCAGACCGGCATGGACAAGGTCGGCACGCTGCGTTGGCTCGCCGCCACTGCCCAGGCGCGCATGGACAATCTGCTGTCGGCCAACTATTCGGACGGCAGCCGCGTCGATGGCGTTCTTTCGCCCTATGACGGCCTGTCGCGCGGCATCACCGCCTCGCTGCGCGCCGTCGGCTACGGCACGGACGCACAGCCCTGGCCGATCGTGACCGGCCAGGACGCCGAGACCGCTTCGGTCAAGCTTATCATCACGGGCGAGCAGTACTCGACCGTGTTCAAGGACACCCGCGAACTGGCCAAGGCCACCGTCGAACTCGTCGACAAGGTGCTCTCGGGCGGCAAGCCGGACGGCCTCGATGAAAAGACCTACAACAACGACGTCAAGGTCGTTCCCTCGATCCTGTTGACGCCGCATGAGGTCGACAAGTCGAACTACCAGGCACTGGTCGTCGACTCCGGCTACATCAAGGCCGACGAACTGAAGTAACCCCGGTTCCAAAGTCAGGGGTCCTGCGCAACGCAGGGCCCCTTTTCGTTCACCAGCGAGCCCGGTATTGTCGCCGACCTCGCCGGCAATGTTTGCCGACCTCTCAAGGAGCGGTTGTCCCATGGCCTCGACGATTTTGGAGATGCGCGACATCACCAAGACGTTCCCCGGCGTGAAGGCGCTGTCGAACGTCAACCTCAGCGTCGAGGAAGGCGAGATTCATGCCGTGGTCGGCGAGAACGGCGCCGGCAAGTCGACGCTGATGAAGGTGCTGTCGGGCGTCTATCCCTCAGGAACCTATGACGGCCAGATCATCTTTAACGGCGGGGAATGCCAGTTCAAAGGCATCCATGACAGCG
>NZ_RZRK01001019.1:0-1868 GCF_003997835.1 Mesorhizobium sp. M7A.F.Ca.CA.004.12.1.1 | reverse complement strand
TACAATGCCAGCTTCGCGCCGCAAGATGCGGTCGAGTTCGCCGAGAAACCGCGACCGGTCTTGCGGCGCGAAGCTGGCATTGTAGCCCTTGCTTTCGCCGGTCTCGCGCAGATGCTGCTTCAGGTCACGCATGGCTACCGCCATGCCGATCGTTTCCGGCGTGAAGGGGCGTCCCGTTGGCCCAAGCACATGGGCGCCGAGTGCCACCGCGCGGGCGGCCAGCGGAATGTCGGCGGTGATCACAATGTCGTTGGTGCGTGCATTGTCCACGATCCAGTCGTCGGCGGCATCAGCGCCCTTGGAGACCACCACATTGCGGATCATCGGATCGCGCGATGGCCGCAGGCCGCCATTGGAGACGTAGGTGACAACGACGCCATGCCGGTCGGCCACTTTTTCGACCTCGGCCTTGACCGGGCAGGCGTCTGCATCGACGAGAATAGCGGGGAGTTCGCTCATGTTTCTTTTCTCCTCCCACTTGTGAACCACAGAGGTCGCGGGCCGATTGGGCGGCGGCCTGGTATCTTCCTCAGTAAACCACGACGCTTCTGATCGATTTGCCCTCATGCATGAGATCGAAACCCTTGTTGATGTCCTCGAGCTTCAGCGTGTGAGTGATCATCGGGTCGATCTGGATCTTGCCGTCCATGTACCAGTCGACGATCTTGGGCACGTCGGTGCGGCCGCGCGCGCCACCGAAGGCGGTTCCCATCCAGGTGCGGCCGGTGACCAGCTGGAACGGCCGCGTCGAGATCTCCTGGCCGGCACCGGCGACGCCGATGACGACCGACTTGCCCCAGCCGCGATGCGAGGCTTCCAGCGCCTGGCGCATCACCTTGGTGCTGCCGGTGCAGTCGAATGTGTAGTCGGCGCCGCCGATCTGGTCGGCGCCACGCTTGGTCATGTTGACGAGGTGGGGCACGACATCGCCGTCGATCTCCTTCGGATTGACGAAATGCGTCATGCCGAAGCGCTCGCCCCACTCCTTCTTGTCGTTGTTCAAATCGACGCCGATGATCATGTCGGCGCCGGCAAGTTTCAGGCCTTGGATCACGTTGAGGCCGATTCCGCCGAGGCCGAAGACGACGGCGGTGGCGCCGATCTCGACCTTGGCGGTGTTGATCACAGCACCGATGCCGGTGGTGACGCCGCAGCCGATGTAGCAGATCTTGTCGAAGGGCGCGTCGGGGTTGACCTTGGCTAGCGCGATCTCGGGCAGCACGGTGAAGTTGGAGAAAGTCGAGCAGCCCATATAGTGAAAGATCTTGTCCTTGCCGATCGAGAAGCGCGATGAACCATCGGGCATCAGGCCCTGGCCCTGGGTGGCGCGGATGGCCGTGCACAGATTGGTTTTTCGCGACAGGCAGGAATGGCACTGGCGGCATTCGGGCGTGTAGAGCGGGATGACGTGGTCGCCCTTCTTGAGCGAGGTGACGCCCTTGCCGATATCGACGACGACGCCAGCGCCCTCATGGCCGAGGATGGCCGGAAACAGACCTTCAGGATCAGCACCCGACAGCGTGAATTCGTCGGTGTGGCAGATGCCGGTCGCCTTGATCTCGACCAGCACCTCGCCCTCACGTGGGCCGTCGAGATCGACCTCCATGATCTCCAGCGGCTTTCCGGCGGCGACAGCGACAGCGGCGCGGGTTTTCATCAGACGTCCTCCAATGCGAGTTTTTTCCAAGGTTTCAGGTTTTGCCGACACGATCAACTGGCGGCTGGCTCCCTGACTGGGCCACAGCGATGAATTGGAATCGCAAGTCGATTGAAAGGCAGTGAATTGCATGGTCGGCTTGACCCTGCAAGCACAGGCCATAAAAGGAACGGCCGACCCGAGGGATGACATTTCGCATGTTCACCAAGAT
>NZ_RZRK01001018.1:0-1875 GCF_003997835.1 Mesorhizobium sp. M7A.F.Ca.CA.004.12.1.1 | reverse complement strand
AGGCGGCAGCACCGGCGAAGGCCGCCGCTGCCAAGACATCGGCAGTGGCCAGCAAGGCAACCGGCGTTGTCGGCAAGGTTCGCCAGGTCATCGGCGCCGTTGTCGACGTGCAGTTCGGCGATCACCTGCCGGCGATCCTGAACGCGCTCGAGACGACCAATGTCGGCAACCGCCTGGTGCTCGAAGTTGCCCAGCATCTGGGTGAAAACACCGTGCGCTGCATCGCCATGGACTCGACCGAAGGTCTGGTTCGCGGCCAGGAAGTGCGTGACACCGGCGCGCCGATCACCGTGCCGGTCGGCCCGGGCATGCTCGGCCGCATCATCAACGTCATCGGCGAGCCGGTCGACGAAGAAGGCCCGGTCGACGCGACCGAAATGCGCTCCATCCACCAGCCGGCTCCCACCTATGTCGAGCAGTCGACGGAAGCACAGATCCTGATCACGGGCATCAAGGTGCTCGACCTCTTGGCCCCCTACGCCAAGGGCGGCAAGATCGGCCTGTTCGGCGGCGCCGGCGTCGGCAAGACCGTGCTGATCCAGGAACTGATCAACAACATCGCCAAGGCGCATGGCGGCTATTCGGTGTTCGCCGGCGTCGGCGAGCGCACCCGCGAAGGCAACGATCTGTATCACGAGTTCATCGAATCCGGCGTCAACAAGAAGGGCGGCGGCGAAGGCTCCAAGGCCGCACTCGTCTATGGCCAGATGAACGAGCCGCCGGGCGCGCGCGCCCGCGTCGGCCTGACCGGCCTGACGGTTGCGGAATACTTCCGCGACCAGGGCCAGGACGTGCTGTTCTTCGTCGACAACATCTTCCGCTTCACGCAGGCTGGTTCGGAAGTGTCGGCTCTGCTCGGCCGTATTCCTTCGGCCGTGGGCTATCAGCCGACGCTCGCCACCGACATGGGCGCGCTGCAGGAACGTATCACCACCACCACCAAGGGCTCGATCACGTCCGTGCAAGCCATCTACGTGCCCGCCGACGATCTGACTGATCCGGCGCCGGCGACCTCGTTCGCCCACCTTGACGCGACCACGACGTTGAACCGCGCCATCGCCGAAAAGGGCATTTATCCGGCGGTCGATCCGCTGGATTCGACCTCGCGCATGCTCGACCCGCTGGTCGTCGGCGACGAACACTATGGCGTCGCCCGCCAGGTGCAGTCGATCCTCCAGCGCTACAAGTCGCTGCAGGACATCATCGCCATTCTGGGCATGGACGAGCTGTCGGAAGAGGACAAGCAGACCGTGGCCCGCGCCCGCAAGATCGAGCGCTTCCTGTCGCAGCCGTTCTTCGTCGCCGAAGTGTTCACCGGCGCGCCGGGCAAGCTGGTCGACCTCGCCGACACCATCAAGGGCTTCAAGGGCCTCTGCAACGGCGACTACGATCACCTGCCGGAAGCCGCCTTCTACATGGTCGGCGGCATCGAGGAAGCAGTCGAGAAGGCACAGCGCCTCGCGGCTGAAGCGGCATAATTCAGGGAATAGGGAGTAGTCAGTAGTGAGTAGGGAATAGCAGCTGCGTGATGTGGGCCGGTTAGGGCCACTTACTACTGACTAGTTCCTATTCCCTACTCACTAAATTGATCATGGCTGAAGCTTTCAAGTTCGAACTGGTCTCGCCGGAACGCCTGCTGGTTTCTGAGCAGGTCGAATCCGTCGTCATTCCGGGCGCCGAAGGCGAGATGACCGTCATGGCGCATCACGCCCCGGTCATGACCACGATCAAGCCGGGCGTCGTCACCGTGAAGACCGCGGCGGGCGGCGAAGAACGCTATGTGGTGTTCGGCGGCTTCGCCGACATCGTTCCGGCCGGCTGCACGCTGCTGGCGGAATCGGCTGTCGCCGTGAAGGATGTCGACCGCGCCGATCT
>NZ_RZRK01001017.1:0-1875 GCF_003997835.1 Mesorhizobium sp. M7A.F.Ca.CA.004.12.1.1 | reverse complement strand
GCGATTGGCTTTCCGTCCGCTGCGCGGACCACTCCCTCACCCCCCTCAAGGGGGAGATCAGCAGCTTCAGCGGATCAGAACTTGTAGCTGAGCCCGACCCGGATATCCTGTGTCTGGAGGTCGACATGGGTTTCCGTAGGCAGACCGGCTGCCACCGAGAGGTCCTGGCTGCCGAAGTCGGAGTAGCGGTATTCGGCCCGCGCGATCCACTTGTCGGTAAAGGCGTGTTCGATGCCGGCTCCAACGGTCCAGCCGACATGGCTGTCGCTGTGGAGCGTTACTTCGGCGGCAGGGCCACCGGCGCTGACCGCAATCAGTTCATACTTGGCCGCGGCGACGCCGGCAGTGATGTAGGGCAAGGTCCGATCGAAAGCATAGCCGGCGCGCAGCCGCGCCGACCCCGACCATTTGAGTTCGCTCTTGAGCAACGTGGTGACACCGCCGCCGCCGGCGTCGAGGGCCGTCAGCCCATCTATATTGCTGTACACAATGTCGGCCTCGGCGCCGATCACGAAGCTGTTCTCCATCTGGTAATTGGCGCCGATATGGACACCGCCGATAAATCCGTTCGGATCGGTGGAGACATTGAGATCGGTGGCCCCGCCCAGTCCGCCGCCGGCGATGAACAGATTGGATTTTCCGGCCGCGTAGCCGATGTCGACGCCGGCATAGAGTCCGGACCAGTCGTAGCCGGATGCAACAGGCGAAACCTCATTGATATCAGCCGCACACGCCACACCGAGCGGCGCGAGAATGAAGGCCGTTGCGAGAAGAAGAGTTTTCATTGTTGTCTGCTGCCCCATGTTGCTTCCCCACCGCATAAATGAGCTGCGGAGATCCAGCTGTTGTCGAGAAATCCGGTGTTGCATTGTCCGCTGGCTGCGTCTTGGGCTGGGCCGCACCCGAATTGTCGGGGAAAGCATCGCAGCGCTTTCCCGGCTGGTGTGGCCATTCGGCCTCAGTCGATTGGCGTGTCGTGTATCCAGCGGGGTTGGCGGCCGGCGAGACTACCTGGCACTGCCCGGTGTCGAGCCGAATCGGCGGCGGAAGCAGCGGTTGAAATAGGAGACGTCGGAGAAGCCGCTGAGCAGCGCGATCTCGCTGATCCGCATGCGGTCATTGTGCCTGTCGCGGAGCATGCGATGCGCCCTTTGCAAGCGCAGTTCGAGAATGCGCTCGGCAAAGCTCACCCCGGTTTCCTGCAGCAGGTCATGGACATAGCGAACGGAGAGCCGCAATTGCCCGGCAACGCCCTGCGCCGAAATGGCGGGATCGGCGAAATTATCCCTCATCTTCTGCAGTATGGCTTGCAGCCTTGCCGCGCGCAGGCCGCGCAGGCCCGCCAGTTCGGCCGCTTCGCCCTTGGCGCCGGTCGCAAGGCCGATCAGGTCGACGATCGTTTCGGTGGCGTGGCCGATGAGGTCGGGCGAGACCAGCGCCGGGCCTGCTTCCAGGAAGCTGCAATAGCGCTTGAGCATGCCGAGCGCCTCATTGTCGGCTCCAACGGTCAACGCCAGCCGATCCTCGATATGAGCGAAGGCATTTTCCAGCACGGCACGAGGGAGCACCACATTGGCCCAGACATTGCTGTCGCCGCCGGTCATCTGCAACGCTTCCGAAGCCGAGACCAGTGCGGCCTCGCCTTTGCCGACGTGATAATCGCGGCCAATCTGCGTGCCGCTGAGCACCGTATCGCCATTGTTCACCAGCAGCAGATAGCCGTCGCGACCGTCGGCGGCGATATTGCCCGCCTTGCGGCTGG
Source organism: Mesorhizobium sp. M7A.F.Ca.CA.004.12.1.1 (assembly GCF_003997835.1). Taxonomy (NCBI): domain Bacteria; kingdom Pseudomonadati; phylum Pseudomonadota; class Alphaproteobacteria; order Hyphomicrobiales; family Phyllobacteriaceae; genus Mesorhizobium; species Mesorhizobium sp. M7A.F.Ca.CA.004.12.1.1. Next base: position 113 of record NZ_RZRK01001017.1, on the reverse strand, counting down.
CATGACGGATCGTCCCGGCCATCTGCCCAAGCACCAGCGAGCCGACAGCGGTGGCTTCGATCGCGGCTTCGAACGACAGTCTCTCCGAAATCGTGTATTCGACCGACCATATC
>NZ_RZRK01001016.1:0-1876 GCF_003997835.1 Mesorhizobium sp. M7A.F.Ca.CA.004.12.1.1 | reverse complement strand
CGCCACGAATGCATTCCAGTCCGTCGGCAACGGCACGCCGGCCTTCTCGAAGGCCTCGTTGGACAGCCACAACCACTGCCAGGAATGGATGTTGACGGGCACGCAATAAATCTTGCCGTCGATGGTGCAGCCGTCGAGCAGGCTCTTCGGCCGGACGACATCAGTCCACTTGCCCCTGGTGGCGACATCGGTGAGGTCGCGCATCAGGCCGGCCTGCACCAACTCTTCCGCCTGCCGGCCATGGTTGAATTGCGTGGCGCCCATCGGATCGCCACCGGTGATGCGGCTGATCATGATTGGCCGCGCCGTGCCGCCGGAGCCGGCAATGGCGCCGTCCACCCAGTGGTTGCCGGTCGCATCGAATGCCTTGGCAAGTTCCGCAACCGCCGCCGCCTCGCCGCCCGACGTCCACCAATGGGTGACTTCCAGGTCCGTCGCGGCCGCATGGCCGGCAAACTGCAACCCGGCCGTCGCTGCCAGCGCAGCGGTCAAAAATCTGTATCGCATTTCGGCTCCTCCCAGAATCTGAAACGTTACAGATTTTCGATACGGCAATTGCGCGGGCTGTGCAACCCATCAACGAAGCACCCTCGATATTTTTTCGGGCTGCGAACAAATTCGCATGGATGATCGCGCTTCTCATGCACTGCAGCATGGTTTGCTGCGGCGCAAACACCGAAATGCCGCCTGATACGGGCAAAAAGGCGGCGGCAGAGGCAATTTCTCCTGGAATCCCAAGCGTTTCGCAAAAGAACCATCCACCTCGTGGGCGAGGGACATGTAACTCGATATGGCAATCTGTAACGTTTCAGTATATTGAGACTTTACCGGGGCTGGAACGCATATCGTATCGCCATGACGGCGATTGCCGACATGGCTCGCGGCTGCTATGCGCCTGACGGGCGGGACGAATGGACAGACAGCGTACGGACAAGAGCGGGGAGACCTCGGCACAGGGACGGCCGACGTTGAAGACGCTTGCCTTCATGACCGGGCTCGGCGTCACCACCGTGTCACGCGCCTTGAAGGATGCCCCGGAAATCGGCGCCGAAACCAGGCGCCGCGTCCAGCTCGTCGCCAAGCAGATCGGCTACCGGCCGAACCGCGCCGGCGTGCGTCTGCGCACCGGCAGGACCAATGTCATCAGCCTCGTGCTCAACACTGACCGCGAGATCATGAGCTTTGTCTCGGACATCATCTACGGCGTTTCGGAAGTGCTCGCCGAAACGCCCTATCACCTGATCGTCACGCCCTATTCCCGCTCGCAGGATCCGATGGAGCCGATCCGCTATCTCGTCGAGACCGGCTCGGCCGACGGCGTCATCATTTCGCGCACCCAACCGAACGATCCGCGCGCCCGCTACATGCTCGAGCACGGCATGCCCTTTGCCACGCATGGCCGCACCGACATGGGCCTCGTCCATCCCTACCATGACTTCGACAACCATGTTTTCGCGATGGAGGCCGTGCGCCGCCTGGCGAGCATGGGCAGGCACAAGCTGGCGCTTCTGTCGCCGCCGCCCGGGCTGACCTATTATGGCCACACGCTGAACGGCTTTGCCGATGCGCTGAGCGAGGTCGGAGCCAGCGAAATTCCGTTCAACACCGTTTCCATCGATCACACGATCGAGCAGATCAGGACCAGGACCGCGCAGGTGATGCGCCGCGAGAACAGGCCGGACGGCTTCGTCAGCAGCGCTGCCGCCGCGACACTGGCGATCGTCGCCGGCATCGAGGATGCCGGCCTCAAGCTTGGCCGCGACGTCGATGTCGTGTCCAAGCAGTCGTCGGACCTGTTGCATCTGTTCCGGCCGGAATTGCTCGTCGTCAACGAGAACTTCCGCCTGGCCGGCTCCGATCTCGCCCGCTCCGTGCT
>NZ_RZRK01001015.1:0-1879 GCF_003997835.1 Mesorhizobium sp. M7A.F.Ca.CA.004.12.1.1 | reverse complement strand
AGGCCGGTCCGCGCCGCGATCTTCTGCCAGAACCAGACCGAGGGAAAGCCCGCAAGACCGGCGACCATCCACACAATGGCCTCGAAGACGCGGCTGCCGCCGCCTTGCCGGACGATGGCGACCAGGAATGTCGCCGTCACCACATAGCCAAAGCCGAACAGGCCGTAGGCGATGATGACCTTGACCAACGACCGGTCCATCCGCAGTGCCGGCTCGCGGGGGACTTCGCCGTTGCCGAGCGGACCCTCATTGACCAACAGAGCCACGAGGACGAAACCGCAGGCCGAAATCGCCGCCGACCATAGCCAGCCTGCCGCCCAGCCCGAATGCTCGGCGACCAGCACCGCCATCATCGCCGCCGATGCCGCTATGCCGAGCCCGACGCCGCCGAAATGCCAGGCCTGCAGGTCGTTGCGACCGGCAGCCGCGATATGGCTGAACACGATGCTGGCCATGAACACCATGACGAAGGCGCTGGCCAGACCGGCCAGAAAGCGGATGGCGAGAAAGGCCGCCATCGCTTCGGTCAGCCCCATCAGCGCGGCAAGGACCGCACTGGCGCCAAGCCCCGCCAGCATCAGCAGGCGCTCGCGCCCATGCGCCCAGCCGCCCGCCGCCGCCAACGCGCCGACGAGATAGCCGAGATAGTTGGCCGAGGCGATCCAGCCGGCATCGGCCGGCGACAGATGCAGTTCCTGCATCATGCCGGGCAGGATCGGCGTGTAGACGAAACGGCCGATGCCCATGGCAATCGCCATGGCAATCATGCCGGCGAAGGCGAAACGCAGCGCTGTCGAGGTGGCCGATGTCATTGCACTGCACAATAAGTGCAGGGATCGCTGAAACAATCGCCATCTGTTGGGCCAGTGCGTGCGCGGGACGCGGTGCTCGCCTCGACTTTCCCCAAGCCGAACGCTTCGCGCCTGCTCAGCAGCGACCGCCGGCGCGTAGCGGAGCCGTTTCGTGCACTGTCCGCCGTGCCGTCAGCCTGAACGGCACATCGCCCAGTTCGCGCTCCGACATGGTGTTCAGCACCGGATGCGAAAGCGGATCGATCAGCCATCTCTGCGCCTCGCCGTCCGGGCGCGGCTCATACGGCCTGCTCGCAGTGAAAAAGACCTTCAGCGACGACGACAAAATCCCTAACATTTCCGGCTCCACAGGTCTGTCTCTCCCGACAAAATCTGCCGTTTCGATATGCCTATCAATTGAGATTTCAGCCGGATCAGTTTAGAAAAACTCAATGGCCATGCTCAACCGCGTCCATCTCAACGGCCTCCGCGCCGTCGAAACCGTTGCCCGTCTCGGATCGCTGGCGGCGGCGGCCGGTGAGCTCAACGTTTCCGTCAGCGCCGTCAGCCAGCAGATCAGCCGTACCGAAAAACAGCTCGGCCAGGCGCTGTTCGAGCGAACGGCGAGCGGTCTGGTGCTGACCGAATTCGGCGCCGTCTTCGCGGCCCGCCTCGGTGCTGGATTTCGTGAGCTTTCCCAGGCCGTGGCCCTGGCCGACGAGGCTACGCAATGCACATTGGTGGTTTCGGTGGCGCCGGCCTTTGCCTCGAAGTGGCTGTTGCCCAGACTATCTCGCCACTTCGACCGGCATCCCAAAGTGCTGCTGCGCATCGACGCTTCGGTGCGGCTGGCCAATCTCGATCACTCGGACATCGACATCGCCATCCGGCTCGGCGACGGCAAATGGCCGGGCGGACGCACGGAACTGCTCTTGGCGCAGGAAGTCTTCCCGGTCTGCGCGCCGGCGATCGCCCAAAAACTGAAGTCGATCGAGGATCTTGCCCAGACCTGCGCGATCACCGACGAGCGGGCAATGATCAACTGGGAAAGCTGGTTCGAGACAGCAGGCGTTCCGCCTGTCACCTTC
>NZ_RZRK01001014.1:0-1891 GCF_003997835.1 Mesorhizobium sp. M7A.F.Ca.CA.004.12.1.1 | reverse complement strand
GGTATCGGCTAGCAACCCGGTGAGAGCGGCAGAGATATCTGTCACGGCATTCTCGCCGAGATCGGAAGGGGTACGGAGCGGTGCGGCGCGAAGGCGGAGGGCGTTGGTGGTCATGGGGATGATCCTTGGTCAGCGAGCTCAATGCGTGCTCAATTGCGCCAACCTAGGCCCCGAAAAGCCGTCTGGTCTTCTGCAAATGCCGGGTTTTCTTTCTGAATGCCCGGAAAGGACGGGCTCTTCATCGGCCAGCGAGGGGCGTCGCGGCGGTCAGCGCCCGGACGCCGCCAGCCCTGCAGTTTCATTTCGCTGGGCCACGAGACAAGGTTGTGTGCTGTGAGTTCTGCAAATTCGCTGAGAAAGGGCGGTCATGGCAGGCTGGTGATATTCAACGTCACCGAGTTCCGCCACATTCTGCTTTCGAGCCCTGATGGGCTGCGCGATGTGATCCGCGCGGTGATGCAGGAAGTCCTGGAGGGCGAGATGGATGAGGTGCTTGGAGCCGAGAAATGCTAGCGCACGCCGGAGCGGCTCGCCTATCGTTCGGGCCATTACGGTCGCACGCTCGTCACGCGCGCCGGCAAGCTCGGACTCAGGGTGCCGCAGAACCGGCAGGGCCGCTTCTCGGCGGAGTTGTTCGAGCGCTACTAGCTTTCCGAGCGGGCGCAAGCCGCTGGACGAGAGCCTCCCCGCCTTTGCCAATCGCCCGCTCCAGGAGCCGTTCCCTTACCTCATTGTCGATGCTCGCTACGAGAAGGTCTGCGAAGTCGGCATCGTCATGGGCCAGGCGGTGCTGATTTCCGTCGGGATTGACTGGGACGGAAGGCGCCAGAGCCATCGAGATGGCCAATCGCGACAACCGCTCGACCTGGCGGGATTTCTCGTCGGCTTGAAAGCGTGAGGCCTCAGGGACGTCGAACTGGTCGTGTCCGACGATCGACCTGAACAAGCAGCCGAAATGCACGGTCGTGTGTTCCGAAGTGCTCTGGTGGAGATGCCATAGCCGAAACATCGCCGACTATTTGATCGTCCATTGGATGGCGGTCTCTCTGCTTGGGCCCGGATAACGTCACGCCTGCGGTTCTCGCGATCTGCGCGGAGAAGGTCGCCGCGGGCTTGCCTTATCGAGAGCGTGTGGCCGGTTCATGAAGGGTAATGGCGCCGCTTAGAATGGCAGCGACCCGAACGCGCAGATAGGGCGCCAACTCATTCTCGAACCATGAGTTGCGCCGCAGCCAGCCTGCACATCTCCAGGAGGGGTGCGGCAGCGGGATCACCGCAGGCCCATAGGTGCGCCATGCCGCGACGGTCTCGGTCATCGAACGCCTCGGCGTGTCTCCCAACGCCCACCGCTGAGCATAAGCGCCGACCAGCACCGTAAGTTCCACCTTCGGCAGACATGCCAGGAGCGACTGCCGCCAGAGCGCGGCGCACCTGGGCGGTGGCGGATAGTCGCCGCCTTTGGGATTGGTCCCCGGAAAGCAGAACGCCATGGGGGCCACGCCGATACGCGGGTCCGCATAGAAGGCGCGCCGATCCACTCCAAGCCACTCGCGCAGCCGGTCGCCCGACGGGTCATCGAACGGAAGTCCGCTTTCATGCACGCGTCGCCCCGGCGCCTGTCCACAGATCAACAGCCGGGTGCCGGGGGCCACCTGCACCACCGGGCGCGGTTCATGGCCGAACTCCTCGACGCACACGCGGCATGCCCGAATGCTCGAAAGCAACGCGTCAAGTTGCGACTGTTCCAACTGGCCGCGCGTTCCGTCGTCGCGCGAATGTGCCACGAAGCTATGACTTGCAGAAACGTCTACCACGTCGTTCCGATCCCTATTGTTGCCTCGCCCTGTCGTCAGTTCAATTACTGACCAGAGGACGTAGGAGTTCGGATAAC
>NZ_RZRK01001013.1:0-1891 GCF_003997835.1 Mesorhizobium sp. M7A.F.Ca.CA.004.12.1.1 | reverse complement strand
CGCCTGCGGCACGGCTGCCGCGGCGACCGCGGCCCCAACCGGGGTTATTTTCGTCGTCTTCACCGGAACCGTTGGAATTGTCTGCTCGGGGCTCGCTGCCGCTTGTCTGTCGCTGGCCGGCAATGCCAGCCACAGCGCCACGGCGGCGACGCCAAGCAGCGCGGCGGTGCCGATCGCGGCGATCACCAGATGCGAGTTCGAACGGACTTCCTGCCAGAAGGACGGCCGCATATCGTATCCGAACTGCATGGCAAAGCGCCGACGTTCCGGCGTACCGAAACTGAAGGGCTCTCTCACTCTTGCCACCTCCATAAGCGGGCCGACGTTCTCTCGGTCGGTGCCGGAAGTCCGGCGTCTGATCCGCATAGGTCCCAAAAACAACGCGGGCAGTCCCGCAACAATCCCCGAACAATCGCCCAGAACCGGCAGCTTTCGCCTGCGATTGTGGCATCAGTACGCCATTATAGGGGATTCTGCGCCTTTGCGGGAAATTGCGCAATGCGTCGCACGGGCAACAAATGTTACAATGAATATTACAATATTACATCAGGTCGGTCGGCTAGATCCTGTCCCTCAACGCAAACCAGTTGAGCGCCAGGAACAGCAGCGGCGTGCGGAAGCGCCGACCGCCGGGGAACGGCGGGATTTTCAGATCCTCGATCAGCTTCAGCCGGTCGCGGTTGCCGGCAACGGTTTCAGCATAGAGTTTACCGAAATAGTTCGACAGCATGACGCCGTGGCCGGAATAGCCGCCGGCCGAGATCACATTGGGCATCACTTCGCGCACGAAAGGCTTTCTCGGCACAGTGATGCCGACATAGCCGCCCCACCCATGCGTGATCTCGACATCCCCGAGCGCCGGATAGAGTTCCGCGATCTGGCGGCGGATGTGAATGTGGATATCCCAGGGATCGTTGACGCCATAGACCTCGCGTCCGCCAAACAGCAGCCGCCCGTCCTTCGATCTGCGGAAATAGCGCACGACGAAGCGGGAATCGTCGACCGCCTCGCCGCCCGGCAAAACGTTCGAGTGCGCTCCCAGAGGCACGGTCGCACCGATGAAGGAACCGATCGGCATGATGTGCGCCGCACTCACCGGCTCGAGCGTGCCGCCATAGGCGTTGACCGCTATCAGGCATTTCTGGGCCATCACCGTCCCTCTCGGTGTCGAAACCTTGACCTTGCCGCCACTGGACATGATGCCGGTCGACGGCGTCCCCTCGAACAGCTGCGCGCCTGCAAGCGCTGCCACCCGCGCCGTGCCGATCACCAGCTTCATCGGATGGATGTGGCCGGTGCCGGTGTCGCGCGTGCCGCCGAAATAGGCGGTCGAGCCCAACCGCTCCGCCGTCTCCCTGGCATCCATGAACGAGATATGCGGGTAGGCAAAACGGCTCGCCATGATCTCGGCATGCGCCTTGTAGTCGTCGACATAGCGGGGCTTGTGCGCCACCGAGAGCTGGCCCGGCATATAGTCGATATCGATCTGGTTGGCGGCAGTGAATTCGAGGAGATGCGCCTTGGCCTCTTCGGCAAGATCAAACAGCGCCTTGGCGCGGGCCAAGCCATACTCGGATTCCAGGTCCTCGGCCCAGGCGCGCTGGCCGGTGCCGAGCTGCCCGCCATTGCGCCCGGAGGCGCCATCGCCGAAGCGGTACGCGTCGATCAGCACGACATTGGTGCCTGCCTTGGCCAGATGCGCCGCCGCCGACAGCCCGGTGAAGCCGCCACCAATGATGACGACATCGCATGTCCGGTCGCCATCCAGTCCGGGATATTCGGGCCTCGGTCCCGCCGTGTCCTCGTACCAGGAACGGCCGGGGGAAATTGGGGATTGGTAAGGCATGATGCTCGCAGGGAGTAGGGGAGTAGGGGAATAGGGGAATAGGGG
>NZ_RZRK01001012.1:0-1896 GCF_003997835.1 Mesorhizobium sp. M7A.F.Ca.CA.004.12.1.1 | reverse complement strand
CGCGCATATGGCCGAGCGCTGGGCGTAGAGGCGCCTGGCCGCAAGCGACAGGCTGTCGTCGAGTTCGCCCATGCGGATCGCCAGGTCGATGCCCTCCTCGATCAGGTCGACGCGGCGGTCATTGAAGGAGACTTCCACCGTCAGGTCCGGAAATTTCTTCGAAATCTCGAACAGCACGGGGGCGACGCAGCGTCGGCCGAAGGCCAGCGGCACGTCGATCCGAAGCCGGCCAGACGGGACCTGACGGCGCGAGGCAAGCAGCGACTGTGCGGCTTCGATCTCGGCAAGGGCCCGGACGCAGGCTTCATAATAGCTGACGCCTTCGCTGGTCGGGCTGAGGCTGCGGGTGGTGCGGTTCAGCAAGCGGACGCCGAGTCTCTGCTCCAGCTGCGCGATCGATTTGCCGATCGCCGACTTCGTCACATGCAGCCGCTCGCCGGCGCTGGTGAAGCTGCCGGCCTCCACCGCCTGAACAAACGCGACGATGCCTTGCAGGTCGGCCGTTTCCATGGCGATTTCCTATTGTCGACTTTTAATCCGCAATCAGTGTCAAATTATACCGCACGGAAGCACTATTTTCTATAGTCGAAAGGCATAAATGTCTCGCCTGGCATCAACGCACGGAGCGCGACACGACATGAGCACCCCAATCAACAGATCCTGGCAGATGAGCGGTTTTGGCCTGTCGAGGCTAAGCCAGGTGGAAGGCAAGGTGCCCGAGCCAGGGCCGCACGATTTGCTGGTGCGGACCAAGGCCGTGTCGCTCAACTACAAGGACAAGATGATCGTAGACGGCGTGCTGATCCCAGACCTTGCCTTTCCCTTCGTGCCGACATCCGACGCGGTGGGTGAAGTGGTGGCCGTCGGCAGTGCGGTCAGCCGCTTTCAGGTCGGCCAGCGCGTGCTCGGCCAGGTGATCGCCGATTGGCCGGATGGCGACGCACCGCCGGTGCTGCATAAGCACACGCTGGGGTCGTCGCTGTCGGGCATGCTTTCCGACCATGTCATTCTCGGCGAGGACGCCGCGGTGCTGGCGCCGCCATCGCTCGGCGATTTCGAGGCCGCGACATTGCCGATCGCGGCGCTGACGGCCTGGTTCGCCATGGCCGAAGCGACCAGACCGGTGCCGGGCCAGACCATTCTGATCCAGGGCACCGGCGGCGTGTCGCTGTTTGCGCTGCAGTTCGCCACCGCGTTCGGCCTGCGCGCCATCGTCACCTCAAGCAGCGATGAAAAGCTTGAGCGGGCGAGAAAGCTCGGCGCCTGGCAAGGGATCAACTACCGCACGCAACCGGCCTGGGATGAGGCCGTGCGTGAGCTGACGAATGGGCTGGGCGTCAACCACGTGCTGGAAATGGTCGGCGGCGACAATGCACGGCGATCGCTGAATGCGCTCGCCGCCGACGGTCGGCTGTCGATCATCGGCCTGTTGGGCGCGATGGAGCTCAGCTTCCCTATCATGCCCTTCATGCGCAACCGCATCACCGTGCAGGGCCTGTCGGTTGGCCATCGCCGCGCCTTCGAACGTATGAATCAGGCGATCGAGGCGCTGGCGATCAAGCCGGTCATCGACAAGCTCTTTGGCTTCGACGAGGTGCCGCAAGCCTTGCAGCATCTGGAGAAAGGGCCGTTCGGCAAGATCGTGATCACCACGAACTGACTTTTGCGATGGTCAGGGCAACTGCTTCAACACGCCGACAATTGCCTCGCCATCCGTGAAATAGGGATCGCCGCCGCCATTGCGTCCCGTACTGGTGGCGCCGACGCCCGATATATCGCTGGTCGAGATCAGCGTGCCGGCGGTGGCCAGGTCGCGCATCAGGAAATCGCGCTCGGCGTCGATGTCGGGGCCGATATGGTGGGTGACGGCGCCGGTGTCGTGGCTGAGGCCGACGC
>NZ_RZRK01001011.1:0-1896 GCF_003997835.1 Mesorhizobium sp. M7A.F.Ca.CA.004.12.1.1 | reverse complement strand
GCTGACCACATCGACCGCTGACGATCGGGTCCATCCCGGCCATGCGCGTAAGATGGCCGCCCGCCTGCAGGAAGCCGGCCATGCCAGGACGCTGTTCTTCGAGGAGACCGAGGGTGGTCATGGCGGGCGTGGCGACCGCCGGCCGCAGGCGGCGCAGACGGCGATGAAATATGTCTTCCTGCAGAGGGCGCTGACAGCCAAGGCCTAGACTCATTCCGTTATGGGCCAAGCAAAGGGTGGTTCTCCTCGACCAGCCTTTGCTCTAAGGTGCCAGCCATGGCTCTCGTCAGGATGTTGGTTGGCGCATTTGAGGCTCGCGCATTGCGGGTCGCGGTGACGCCGTCACCGCGTACGCTGCGCGCCGAGCTTTTGCGGCTGTGCGCCCGCATCGGCTATTCGCCACCTCTCTGCCTCTGAAGCATTCGCCCCGGCTTGCCGGATAGAATCCAGAGGGAAGATCAGACATGACCTATCAGAATTATTCGCTGAAGCAGCTTCAGCAGATCGACGCCGCGCATCATCTGCATCCGTTCACCGACCACAAGGAAATGCGCGGGGCCGGGTCGCGCATCATCACCCATGCCAATGGCCCTTTTATCTACGATTCCGAGGGGGCTGAAATCCTCGATGGCATGGCCGGGCTGTGGTGCGTCAACATCGGCTATGGCCGTGACGAGCTGGCCGAGGCCGCCTATGCCCAGATGAAGGAACTGCCTTATTACAACTCCTTCTTCAAATGCTCGACGCCGACGCCAGTGCTGCTGTCCAAGAAGCTGGCGGAGATCGCGCCAAAGCACGTCAACCAGGTGTTCTATGGTTCGTCGGGCTCGGAGGCCAACGACACGGCACTGCGTCTCGTGCGCCACTATTGGGTGCTGGAAGGCCAGCCGGAGAAGAACCGCATCATCTCGCGCAAGATGGCCTATCACGGCTCGACCGTTGCCGGCACCTCGCTCGGCGGCATGGATGGTATGCACAAGCAGCTCAACGGTGCGGTGCCCAACATCGTCCATGTGATGATGCCCTACGCCTATGAACTGGCGCTGCCGGGAGAGAGCGACCATGATTTCGGCCTGCGCGCGGCCGGGGCTGTCGAGGAGGCGATCCTCGAAGCCGGCGCCGACAAGGTTGCCGCCTTTATCGGCGAGCCGGTCATGGGGGCCGGTGGCGTGAAGATACCGCCGGCGAGCTACTGGCCGGAAGTGCAGCGCATCTGCCGCAAATACGATGTCCTGCTGATGCTGGACGAGGTCATCACCGGCTATGGCCGCACCGGCGAGTGGTTCGCTGCCCAGACGCTCGGTATCGAGCCCGATACGATCACCACCGCCAAGGCTCTGACCTCGGGCTATCAGCCGCTGTCGGCATTGCTGGTCGGCGACCGCATCGCCTCGACGCTGGTCGAGAAGGGCGGCGAGTTCAATCACGGCTACACCTATTCCGGCCACCCGGTGGCCTGCGCCGTGGCGCTGAAGAACCTCGAGATCATCGAGCGCGAAGGGCTGGTCGACCGCGTCCGGAACGACACCGGCCCTTACTTCGCCAAGGCGTTGCAGGAGCGCATCGCCGGACATGATCTGGTCGGCGAGGTGCGTTCGATCGGACTGATGGGCGCGATCGAGATCGTCAAGGACAAGGCGACCAAGGAGCGGTTCCTGCCGGCTGGAAGTGCGGCGGTAACCGTGCGGGATCATGCCATCGCGCACGGCATGATGCTGCGCGCCACCGGTGACACGATGATCCTGTCGCCGCCGTTGATCTGGACCCGTGATACGATCGATATGGCCTGCGATCGCATCTCGAAGGCGTTGGATCTGGCGCAAGCCGACCTGCGCAAGCGGTAGAACTCGACCCCTCGGCTGGGCGCTCCTCGGCGGGAGCGCCCAGCCTTGAGGC
>NZ_RZRK01001010.1:0-1896 GCF_003997835.1 Mesorhizobium sp. M7A.F.Ca.CA.004.12.1.1 | reverse complement strand
GGCAATGGCTATGAATTGATCCAGTGGGGCAAGCAGGACATCATCTTTGCCGGCGGCCACGAGGATCTCGACTGGACGATGTCGGACCTGTTCGACGCCATGGGCGCCATGTCGTCGAAATTCAACGACAACGCATCGACCGCTTCCCGCGCCTATGACGCCAATCGCGACGGCTTCGTCATCGCCGGCGGCGCCGGGGTGCTGGTGCTGGAAGAGCTTGAGCATGCCAAAGCGCGCGGCGCGAAAATCTATGCCGAGATCGTTGGCTATGGCGCGACGTCGGATGGTCACGACATGGTTGCCCCTTCAGGCGAGGGCGCAGTCCGCTGCATGCGCCAGGCGCTGGCCACGGTTTCCACACCGGTCGACTACATCAACACCCATGGTACCTCGACGCCGGTGGGAGATTCCAAGGAAATGGGAGCGATCCGCGAGGTGTTCGGCCCAGAGATGCCGTATATCACCTCGACGAAGTCGCTGACCGGCCATTCGCTGGGCGCGGCCGGCGTGCAGGAATCCATCTATTCGATCCTGATGATGCAGGGCGGCTTCATCGGCGAAAGCGCCCATATCGAGACCCTCGACCCCGAATTCGAGGGCATGCCGATCGTGCGAAAGCGCATCGACGACGCCAGGATCGACACTGTCTTGTCCAATTCGTTCGGCTTCGGCGGCACCAACGCCACGCTCGTTTTCCAGCGCTATTCCGCATAAGGATTTGCCGGCCATGGACGGATTGATGAAGGGCAAGCGCGGGCTTGTCATGGGTGTCGCCAACGATCATTCGATCGCCTGGGGCATCGCCCGGAAATTATCCGAACATGGCGCGGAACTCGCCTTCACCTATCAGGGTGATGCCTTCGGACGCCGGGTCAGGCCGCTGGCCGACAAGCTCGGCGCCTCGCTGGTCGTGCCGTGCGACGTCGAGGACAGCGCCTCTGTCGCGGCCACGTTCGAGACTCTGGGCAAGGAATGGGGCGGGCTGGATTTCGTCGTCCACGCCATTGGCTTTTCCGACAAGAACGAGCTGAAAGGCCTCTACGCCGACACCAGCCGGGACAATTTCGTCCGCACCATGGTGATCTCCTGCTACTCCTTCACTGAGGTCGCCCGCCATGCGGCCACCTTGATGAAGGACGGCGGATCGATGATCACGCTGACCTATGCGGGGTCGGTCCGCGTCATGCCGAACTACAATGTCATGGGCGTCGCCAAGGCAGGGCTGGAGGCGAGTGTCCGGTATCTTGCGAACGACTACGGTCCGCGCGCCATCAGGGTGAACGCCATTTCGGCTGGACCGGTGCGCACGCTCGCCGGCGCCGGCATTTCCGATGCGCGCCACATGTTCTCCTACCAGCAGCGAAACTCGCCGCTGCGCCGCACGGTGACCATCGACGAGGTCGGTGGCTCGGCACTTTATCTGTTGTCGGATCTGTCTTCCGGGGTTACCGGCGAAATCCACTATGTCGATTCCGGCTATCACATCGTTTCCATGCCGACGCTCGACGAATTGAAGCAGACCGACGGCGCACGAGACTAACGCCTGCCGCCCAAAGATGCGCGGCGGTTTTAAAATGGCGACATTTGAAGACACGAAGCTTAGGCGCGCCAGTTGAATCCGTTTCAGCGCCAGGCGCGTTGATCCGCTCAAGAAATACTTTCGGTCCAATAAAATTGGATTCATTCGCGGAAACTCATTTTAAGGAGATATCCGCTAGAAAGCCCCGTACTCAGGGGAACTTTCAATGCTCGCCGTCAGCCACCCGAAGCGAACACCGGTGTTCCGACTGCTCACCATAGCGAGTTCGGGTCTCGGCAGTTTCGTCCTCGGGCTCTGGGGCCTGAAGCTCGGTCTCGGCGATGGTTTTGCCGGCATCTCCGCGGACATGATGGTCT
>NZ_RZRK01000100.1:0-11327 GCF_003997835.1 Mesorhizobium sp. M7A.F.Ca.CA.004.12.1.1 | reverse complement strand
GAATAACAATAAATTAGTGTTTCATCCCGTCGCGACCTGTCGCAGCCGGTATCGACAAAGCGCGTGGTTTTATGTAGATCATTCTGTAGATCACTTATGGGCCCGGGCAACCGGTTGTAGCAAGATTGGTCGCTGGACAGATGCCGAAACTCGAACTCACCGACAAATTCTGCCAGGCTGCCAAGGCCGGCTCCGGCCGAAAAGCCGACTATTTCGATACGACCGTCAAAGGTCTTGTGCTGCGCGTCTCGGCGGGTGGGCAAAAGACCTGGTTCGCGGTTTACGGGCCGCCCGACAAGCGGCAATGGTTGAAGCTCGGCACCTATCCCGAGACACCGCTCGGCACCGACAAGGGCGCTCGCCAGAAGGCCAAGGACACTCGTGCAAGCGTGCAAGAGGGCGGCGACCCTGTGGCCGCCAAGAAAGCGCACGCCGCCTCGATGACCGTCTCTGATTTGGTCGAGAGCTATCTCACCCGCCGGGCATCATCGCGGCGGTCGGTCGATGAGATCGCGCGCCGGCTGCGCAAGAATGTGTCCGGCTATGACGCTGACGGAAAGAAGGTCGAGAAGGCATCATCTGGGTGCATCGGCGAGGTGAAGCTCGCGGACCTGCATCGTCGCGACATCACTAAGGCGATCGACGCGGTGAAGGACCGGGGCGCGGCCGTCGAGGCAAACCGGGTGTTCGAGGACATTCGCGCCATGATCCGATGGGGGCGCGGTCGTGGCGATCTGGACAACAACTTGACCGAAGGTATGGCTAGGCCGACCGAAACGGTCGAGCGCGACCGCGTGCTGACGGCCGACGAGATCAAGACGATGTGGGCGGCCTTGCCCGAAGCCGACATGCGGGAAAGCACCCGCCGCATTCTGCGCCTGTGCTTGGTTACCGGACAGCGTGTTGGCGAGATCGCCGGCATGGAGCACGGCGAACTGGACTTGACACGCGACCTTTGGACGATACCAGCCAGGCGCGCGAAGAACGGCCGCGACCATATTGTCCCGCTGTGCGAAATGGCAATCCGGATCATCGGCGATCAGATCGCAGACGTGAAGGCGCTGTCGGAGCGCAAGGGCAGGGCGGTACCGCCTTTCGTTTTTCCTGGACCGGGCGCCCGTGCAGCAGTCACCGGCGCATCTGTCCCGAAGGCAGTGAAGCGAGAAGAGATCAGCAAGCGCGGCGTAGCGATGATCATGGGCATTGCACCGTGGACGCCGCATGACCTTCGGCGATCTGCTGCGACGGGCATGGAAGAAATCGGCATTTCGCCGTTCATCGTCGGGCATGTGTTGAATCACGTTTCGGCGACCAAGAGTACGGTCACGTCGCGGGTATATGCGCGCTACGACTATATGAGCGAGAAACGGGATGCCTTGGAGCGTTGGGCCGATCGGCTTGCCGGCATCATTGCAGGCAAGAGCCACATCGAACCTCTGCGAGCGAAGGCAGTTGCATGAACCGGTCTGAGCAGTCGCCGTTCGACCCCGAAACCCTTCTGCCGCTCGTCGAAGTCTTCGCGGTTGATCCCTCTGACTGCGGCCGCAATCGAATGATTGTCGGCTAATGGACGCGCTTTGCCTTGCCTATCGGGAGCTGTTTCACCGATCCTACGTCCTTTCGGAACGCCGTGACAAACGCACGCCGACACCACCGCCATTTTCAGGAATGAACTCGATGCCGGCATTCTCAAGCGTTTTCTGGAGGAGATATCGCGTTCCTGTTTGAGGAACAGAACGCTCGTTTTCGAAATTGCGAATGGTAACAGCACTCGCGCCGGAGCGGGCGGCGAGATCCTCTTGCGTCCATTTCAACAGCGCTCGTGCGGCGCGACATTGGGAAGAATCCATGCCGCAAACTGGTGATAACTCCCGAAAATCGCAAGCCTTTTCGGAAAACGTTGACAATGGCTTTCTAAAAACAGACAATCCTTTCGTTTTTAGAAAGCGGCCGCACCGAGTGCGCGAACACTCGATGCGGCCTCACCAAAACCCCAGCTGTTAGGAGCTCGGATAATGGCTGATTCCGACAGTAGCATGAGTTCGTTTTTCGTCACCCGGCGGCGCTTGCTGGCGGGCACGGCTACGGCCGCGGCGGCGTGGCCCTTCCAGGTAAAGTCGCGAGCCGCCGAACTGACGGACGGCAGCAGCGCGGCTGATCCTGCTCTTCGTCTGTGTGGCGACTGGCAAAAGATCCATGATGAGACACTGACGCTGTGTCACGAACAGCAGCAGTTGGAGACACACCTCGCCAGGACCGTCGGCTTTCCCTGCGCCGAGGTGCGACTTGCCGATGGTACGAACGTGACGCTCCATTCCATCGAGAGCCTGAACGATGCCTACTCTCCTGAAAATGAAGTCGAATTGGGCAGGGCGCTTGCAGATTTCGCGGCACACCAGGCGCGCTGGGACGCTGCTGATGCTGAGATCGGCTATTCGAGAACAGACGAACTGATCCGGCAATCGGAAACAGCCGAAAGCGCACTTCTGGAGGATCTACCGCAGACAGTGGCCACGTCCATCGAAGGCATTTTGGCCAAGCTCGAGGTCATCCTGCGTGACGGTGAGCACTGGGAACATCCAGACGATTTCCCCTGGCCGCATATCCGATCGGTGTTGGATGACCTCGCCCGCCACACCATAAATATCGATCCGGCGACGATCGCCGGATCGATCGGGTAATCGATAGCTGACGGCTCTTATAGGCGGAGAGGAAGCTGTCTGCCTCAAGGGAAGCCTGATCGATCGCCGGCGTCACGGCCGCTCCGCTGAACGCTTGCTCTGTCAGCCTGAGGGGCGGCCACCGATTCGGCGCGGGCTCTGAAAGGAGATAAGCGGCCAGTTCTGGGCGGTTCGACCCAAAGTTGACTTGGTTGAGCGTGAGGCCGACCATCGTTTCTGGTTTGCCGTGTTCGTTCGCCTCGGCGACGCTTGTAATGGACATGGCCCACTGGGCTCAAGCAATAGCCTCGCCGCCGTGACCGCTGCGTCTCGATGAAGCCCAGTTTTCCGCGCAGTGTGCATCACCCTCATCACGCCTTGTCGCCCTGGTCTTGTGGACGCCACGAAACGGGATTGGAGATCCAGCGACTGATATCGGATTCATGCCAGCCTGCACCGGGGATACTGATCTGAATCTGGCGTGGGAAGGTGCCTTTGGCGATCTTGCGATAGATCGTGGATCGGGACAGACCGGTCCGGGAAAGAACGGTTTTCAGGCGGATGATACGATCTGGTTCAAGCATGGTCGCGCTGCCTTCTGTTGGCTGTTCTTGATTGCTCCTGATCCAGAGAGGACAGACACTTACGGGCGTGCAAGAGGTTTTCCGCCGACGTCGTACCCCGGCCTAGAGACGGCGGCAAATGGGATGGGTTTAGAGTCCAATGCCACGGCCCCGCCCAAGCTCGATACCGTGATTGAAGGCGTTCTAAGTCCGAAACGAAGGCCTGAGACCGAAGAATCCGTGCCCTGAGACAGTCCATACGCGCCCCGAGTCCAGTTTGCCTGGGGTTCCTGGAAGCTTTTCGAACTTTCTGGGTCACTCCACAGCCCAAATTGCGGGTGCTCATGGACAAAGTGGGATACTAGTTTCGGCTTTTCCATGCCTTTGCAGGGATCGACCCCAGTGGCACGTTGCGCCCGATAGCGCGACGGCATGACTTCCAAGTGTGAACGGCAGCTTGGCGCCCAACCCCCGACGCTAGGATCTCTCTCAGTACCGCTCAAAAAGCGCACATTCCGAGTTCTCAGGGGCAGCTCGATCCAGTGGCGGACGTTCGATGTGAGCTTCCTGGCGGTAACGGCCGTCCATGTCGACGGCCAAAGCTAGTGCAGGAACACACTAGACCTGCTGGGGCCTGTGTTCTACTCGCCGCCGATCGGCCGATTGCAGGGCAGAGATGCAGCGTTCCAGCCGTTGAAGCCGCGATTTGCTGGAATGAATGTGGTAGCCGAGCTCGGTAAGCCTTCTTGGCTTGGCAGCCCCTGTCTGGGTAAGTAGCTCAGTTTCCAGTCGGACGATCTGTTCCCTGAGCATTTGGGCTTCGGCCAGCCGCATTTGCCGGATCCAGCTTCGACCTCGCATTCTCCCGGTCCTCCACGCTTTAGTCAAAAGCCCCGGAGGCGCTGCTGCTCTGGTGGGTTCTCGATTGGGCGCTGTTCGGAGTCACGCAATGTCCGTCACCATCGTTGGATATTTTGTGGCTCGCGCGTCCAACCGCGGTTCAAACCTCGACCAATATGCGTCGGCATCTGTGCGCGGCAATCTTTCGATGGGATTTTTTCGCGGCTGGGTTTGGTCAAATTGAGTGACACTCGGAGCCTATGTGCCGACTTAAAAGCGCGATCGGCGAGACGCTCCTTCAGCCGTCTACTGCACGGACGAGGCCCGTAGCAAACCTATCGTTCGCTCGCCCAGCATCGCATGGACGGCAGAGGCGATGATTGAGCCAAGACGCGGTCGGATGCAGCCACTTCGCTGGGCAGAGCCGCTTAACTCTGGTCCACAAACGTTGCGTTTGTGTGGTACAGAACTGCTGTACCATCGTTAAGTGGAATCAAAATCGAACGACCGGGAACCGGGTCATTCGAGGAACAGTTTACATCCCAAATGGTAAAGACGCTCAGCCAGGCTGCATGGAAGAGTGTTATATAAATTAGAGAATTCTAATAGATGCCGTGAATGTGTTTCCTGCCGCCCATGACACCGACGGACTAACATGATTTCTTCTGATCACGAGCTTGATGACGGCTTCAATTCATCCGATCAGGATTTGCAGTCTGTTTCTTCGATTACCGGTGAGTGGACGATTGCGACACAGCGGGGCAGGGCGACCTATTCCCTCATGCCACCCGGGCTGCACACCTTCGAGGCGAGTGAACACGTTGTCTTTGTCGGTCTCGAGGCCGCACCCGTGTGTGCCACACTTGGAGGGGGCAAGGCCGAGCGCTATGACGCGCCGGCAGGAAGCATCATTGTCAAGCCGGCACATCTTGAAGCGCGGCTGCGTCTATCACAGGCGCGGGAGAGCGCCACTATCGTCTACCCGGACGACAGTCTCAAAGAACTGGCCAGGCAGCAATTTGGCCCAGTGGAAACGGAGCTGACGCCTCCGCCCCTGGGCACACGGGACGACAATGCGTTGCGTGTCGCCCAACTGCTCAAGACGGAGCTCACGAAGAAGGAGGGCGCAAACCGCTTCCACGTCGAGCAGCTGATCGCGATCCTGGGCATTCACGTGCTTCACGCATATGCCATACGAACCAGCGGGCCGGAGCAGTTCAAGGGCGGTCTTTCCAGGCAGTCCGCGCAGAAACTGCAGGAGTTCCTGCGAATCAACCTCGCCCGCAAGATATCTGTCGGCGAGCTAGCCGCACTTGCAAAGCTTTCACCGAAGCATTTCACCCAAGCGTTTAGCCGAAGCTTTGGGATGACGCCGCATCGCTACCTTTTGGACCTCCGGCTCGACCACGCCACGCGTCTGTTATCGAACCGAGACATGACCATTGCGGAGGTTGCCTATCTAAGCGGGTTTTCAAGCCAGAGTCATTTGACAGCTGCGATGAGGAAGTTCCGGGGCGCGACCCCGACCCGCTTTCGATCCTCAATCTAGCGTGCGATTTCGGGCATCAGTTAAGGCAATATTAGCGTTACGAAATAATGAGTTGTGATATTCCAGTAACACTCCGGTAGAAGTGTCTAATCAAAACAAAGCGCGTCGGACGTTTTTGTCAAACGTCGTACCTTTTTGAAATACGTCCGGATGTTTCCATGCCCATGTTGGCGCCAGTGTCCTGATTCCTTGGGATGCATTGCATTAAGACTTTCTAATGTAGGGGGATACATGGCTGGGTTGGCCTGCGGCGGGACCATCCATGACCAGAAGGACGGCGGCGACAGTGCCGGCGACCCGAGGCTGAAAGCCGGCCACCTTCATCCTAGGCGCGCATCCTCTCAAGCGCTACCGGGTCCCAAGGGACGGGCGGCGAGGCAAGCAGATAGGCCTATCTTCTCCCAGCTACTGCGCGGTGGCCGGATGACCAAGTGGAAGGGCGAAGCGGCGAGCTACGCCGCTCATATGGCGCAGCCGGCCTCCGCGGCGGCGCGGGCGTTGGCCGCCCCGCTCCTGCCAGCGGTCCTGCTGATGACGCTGGCCACGGGGCCGGCCGCCACCGCCGACAGAAACTGGGATCCCAACGGCACGGCGGCCGGAACTGGCGGCACTGGGACCTGGGACGTGAGCTCCAATCGGTGGAGTCCCAACAGCGACGGCGTCAGTGGTCCTTATACGCCGTGGAGCAACGCCGCTCTCGACAATGCCATCTTCGGCGGCGCCAGCGGAACAATCGCCACAGTGACGCTGGGCGCGCCGATCACCGCGAACAGCCTGACCATCAACACCAACACGACCTATACGGTCACGGGCAGCACGCTGACACTCGCCGGTGCCACCCCGACGATCACCACCAACGGTGTCGCAACCATCAGTTCGATTCTGGCCGGCACTGCGGGACTGACCAAGGCGGGAGCGGGTACCCTGACCCTCACCGGCGCCAATACCTTCGGCGGCGGTATCAATGTGACCGCGGGTAGGTTGAACGTCAGTGGCGATTCGGCGCTCGGCGCCGCCAGCAATGGCATCACCTTGTCGGCGGGCACGATTTTGCAAAGCACTGGCGCGCTCGCCGCTAGCCGCGTTGTTACGCTGCTCTCCGGCACCGCCGCCATTGGAGGAGGTGTCGGCTCTGCGCACATCACCGGCGCCGGCGGCTTTTCCCTGGTCGCACAGACGGTGCTGAGCGATGATACCAATGATTTCACCGGGGCGGTCGCTACCGACAGCTTCAACCTGTACTTCACATCGATCGGCAACCTGGGCGAGGCAAGCGCGCTCGGCGCGGCAACCACGGTGGCCAACGGAACGGTCTTCGTCCGCAATGCCTCCGCCGTCTATACCGGCAGCGGCGATACTTCGAACCGCAGCTGGAACATGGCGCCTAGCACCGGCTCCTCCGCCCTGACAAATCAGGGAACCGGCACGCTGACCGTAACCGGAGACATGACAGCGGGCGGCGGGTTTGCAGCATCTGTCATTCTGAACGCGCAGACGGCGGACCTTGGAGTGCTGGGCGTCATCAGCAGCAACCTTGCAACCCGGCCCTTCATATTCATGGGCGGCGGGACAAACCGCACTATCACATTGGGTGGAGCCAACACCTTTGGTGGTGCCGTCACGATCCAGACCGTTACCGTGAAGGCCAGTTCACTGGCGAACCAGGGGGCCGCCAGCTCGCTGGGTTCAGGCTCAATCATCAACCTCAACACCGGCGTATTGTCCTATACCGGCGCGGGGGCCAGCACCGACCGCATACTGTCGCTCAACGGCGCCAGCGCGATCCTCAATGATGGCACCGGCTCGCTGGCGCTGAGCGGCGCGGCCTCGTTCAATCCAGCCAATCCGGGCGACACCTTCACGCTTGGCGGCAGCTTCGCCGGCGGCAACACCTTTTCGGGCGCGATTTCCGGCAACGGCAATCTGGTCATGAACGGCGCGGCGGGAAACAGCTGGCTGCTCAGCGGCGCCAACACATATGTCGGGTCGACTACCGTCACCAGCGGAACCCTGCGGGCCGGCAGCGCCAACGCGTTCGGCGCGCCCAACGCGGTGGTCGTCAATGGCGGCACGCTGGACCTCAATGGCTTTGATACCACGGCCACGTCGCTCGCCGGCGCGGGCGGCAGCGTGACTCTCAACGGCGCCGATCTGACGATCAACGGCGCCGCCAGCACCAGCTATGCCGGCGTTATCGCCGACGGCGCCACCAGCGGCGGCGGCCTCATCAAGCGCGGCACCGGCACGCTCACGCTGAGCGGGGCAAACACCTATACCGGCGACACCACGGTCAATGGCGGCACCCTGGCGCTGAACTTCGCCGCGCCAGGAGCGCCGACCAGCAACATCATCTCAGGCTCGTCCGGCCTCAACCTGGCCGGCGGCGTGGTCACACTGACCGGCGCAGCGGGCGTGGCAAACAGCCAGACTTTCGACGGTCTGAACGTCAGCGCGGGCAACAACCAGATCGTCGCGACAGCCGGTGTGGGCGGCAGCATGACGCTCAACCTCGGCGCGATCACGCACACCGGCGGCCTGCTCGATTTCAAGCTGCCGACGAGCGGCAGCATCACCACGACCAATGGCGATGGCGCGCTCAGCTGGGCAACCGTCAACGGCACCGACTACGCGCAGGTCAGCGGCGGAGCCATCAACGCCTTCACCGCCTATGCAAACAAGGACAATGCCAGCACCTGGCTGACCGGCGACGTGGTCAGTGACGCGGGCGGGGCGGCCAACACCCCGTTCGCCAACACCGTTGCGGGCAACGTCCAGCTCGGCGGCATCAAATACACCGCCGCGGCCAACTCCATAGTCACCGTCGGCGCCAGCAACACGCTCGGCGTGGACGGCACGATCATTGTCGCCTCCAGCGTCAACAATGCCAGTCAGACCATCACCGGCGGCTCGATCACCGGCGCGACCGGCGGCGGTACGCTGGGCGTGCTCGAAAACAGCACGGGCACCGGTACCTTCACGATCGCGTCGACGATCGTCGACAATGGCGGCGCAACCAGCTTCGCCAAGGGCGGCGCCGGCAAGGTCGCGCTGACCGGCGCGAACAGCTACACCGGGGGCACGACGCTGAGCGGCGGCACGTTGGCCATCGACAGCGTCGCCAATGGCGGCTCTGCGAGCAGCATTGGCGCTTCGGGCGCGGCTTCGGCGAACCTGGTGCTCGAAAGCGGTACGCTGGAATATACCGGCGTCGGTGCGGGCACGACCGACCGCGGCTTTACCCTGGTCAATGGTGGTGCACCGCGGACGATCCAGGTCGACAGCGGCAATCTGAGCTTCGGCGGCGTGGTCGTCGGTTCGGACGATGCCGGATTCAACAAGACCGGCGCCGGCCTGCTGACACTTGGCAATGCCGCCAACACCTATACCGGCATCACGACGATCTCCGCCGGTACGCTGTCGGTCAACACGCTGGCCGATGGCGGTGTGGCGAGCGGTATCGGCGCATCGTCCTCGGATGCCGAGAACCTCGTGATCCAGACCGGCGGAACGCTGCAATATACCGGGGCGACCGCCAGCACCGATCGCGGCTTCACGCTCAACGGAGGCGCGGGTGGCTCGCTCGATGTCACCAATGCGGCAACGACGCTCACCGTCAGCGGCACGGTGGTTGGCGCCGTGCCGTTTCACAAAGCCGGCGCCGGCACTCTGGTTTTTTCGGGCACCAACAGCAACAACGGTCCGACATTCATTGACGGCGGCACGTTGCGCGCCGGATCGACCCAGGCCTTTGGTGGTCCCAATGCCATGAATTTGGCGGATGTCGCCGGCGTCACGCTCGACCTGAACGGTTTCAACAACAAGGTCGGCGGGTTGTCGGGAGGCGGCGCGAATGGCGGTACCGTTCGCCTCGGCGGAGCGACCCTGACGGTCGGCGGCACGACCGTCAGCTTCAGCGGCGCCATCACCGGGGCCGGCGGCCTCACCAAGGACAATAGCAGCACCCAGACGTTTGTCGGCTGCAACAACACCTATACCGGCGCGACGAACATCATCGGCGGTACGCTCAGCGTGGATTGCCTTGCCAATGGCGGCCAGGCAAGCGGCATCGGCGCTTCGACCAGCGCCTCCGCCAACCTTGGCCTGAATGGCGGCGTCCTTGCCTATACCGGCGGCAGCATCAGCATCGACCGCGGCATCACACTTGCCACTACCGGTGGGGCCATCAACGTGGTGAATGCCGCCACCGTGCTCGGCGTGAGCGGCCCGATCGTCGGTGCCGGCGCCTTCCGGAAGGACGGCGCAGGCACGCTCGTCCTGTCCGGTAACAACACCTATACCGGCATCACGACAGTCACAGGTGGCATCCTGCGCGCCGGCTCCAGCAGCGCCATCGGGGCGGGTGGATTCGGCCTGAACAACACCGCCGGTGTCGCACTCGATCTCAACAATTTCAGCACCTCCATCTCCTATCTGAATGGCGGTGGCGCCATAGGCGGCAATGTCACGCTTGGCACGGCGACGCTGACGATCGCCTCGAACGTCAGCGCGGCCGGTTTTGCCGGCGCGATCAGCGGCAGCGGCGGGATCATCAAGGGCGGAACCGTCACCCAGGCGCTCAGCGGCTGCGCGAGCTCCTATACCGGCAGCACCACTGTCAGAGGCGGCGTGCTGCAGGTCTCGTGCCTGGCCAATGGCGGCGTCAACAGCGCGATCGGCGCATCGAGCAGTGCTGCGGCCAACCTCGTCCTCACCGGCGGCACCCTGCAATATGTCGGCACGGGCGACAGCACCGATCGCCTGTTCACGCTCGGCGCCTCGGCCGGCAGCCGGCTCGAATCCTCCGGCACCGGCGCGATCGCCTTCACCAATACCGGAGCGATCGCATTCTCGGCTCTCGGCACGAGCCAGACGCTGGCGCTCGGCGGCACCAACACCGGCAACAACAGCCTTGCCGCACAGATCACCAACAACGGCGCCGGCGTGACCTCGCTGACCAAGGACGGCGCCGGCACCTGGATCCTCAACAATCAAAACAGCAGCTACGCCGGCATCACCACGATCAATGGCGGTGTGCTCGGCGTCAGCAAGCTGGCGAATGGCGGCCAGGCAAGCAGCATCGGCGCCTCGTCCAACGCGGCGGCCAATCTGGTGATCGGCAACGGCTCGACGTTGCGCTACACCGGTAGCGGCGACACGACTGACCGGCTGTTCACGCTCTCGGCCGGCACCAGCTTCATCGAATCCTCAGGCACGGGCGCCGTCGTCTTCAGCAACACGGCCGCGGTTACCTATTCCGGCAGCGGCCCGCGCACCATCGCGCTCGGCGGCACCAATACCGCGCTCAACATCATGGGCGGGGCGATCGCCGACGGCGCCGGCGGTGCAACCACGCTGGCCAAGAACGATGCCGGCACCTGGGCGCTCACCGGCAACAACACTTTCACCGGCAACACCGTCATCAACAACGGCAATCTGATGATCGGCAATGGCGGCACCACCGGCAACGCCGGCGCCGGCAACGTGATCGTCAATGCTGCCACCTCAACCTTGTCGTTCAACCGCAGCGACACGTTCAATTTCACCGGCCTTCTCAGCGGCCCAGGCACGATCGCGCAAATCGGGACGGGCGCGACCGTGCTGACGCAAGCCGGCAACGATATCGGCGCCACGCGCATTGACGCGGGTGTCCTGCAGGTCAACGGCGGCCTCACCACACCGACGATCGCCTTGAACGGTACCGGCACGCTCACCGTC
>NZ_RZRK01001009.1:0-1900 GCF_003997835.1 Mesorhizobium sp. M7A.F.Ca.CA.004.12.1.1 | reverse complement strand
CCCATATCGCAGTCAGTGCAACCGGAATGTTCTTTCTTCCTTTGCACCAGATGTCGACCTTGCGTTTCTCCTGAGCGCGGGCGACCTCGAAGGCTTCGTCTAGTTTTCCTTCCGCGACATCCATGGCTGTGATGACGTTCAAGCCAAGGGCCGTCAGACGGTTGATCTCGTCCACGTTCGCCATGCCTTCTCCTCTGGCAGCAGATTATTATCCACCGTTGGAAGATGCGGCGGCAATCCAAGCCTGAGGCACGAGGGCCTGTCCACGCCATTCCTCAATCAACTTGACTCCGGGAAGCTTGCCCCAGACGTCCTCATCTGCATGATCCAGCACGATGATCTGGAGGCGACCTTTCGCGGCCATGACCTCAGCGCCTAGGAGCGCAAAGACCTTCCTGACGGCGACCACGTCCTGATCCCTCCACGCGATGAGGTCGGGGCCCTCGTCGCCCGCCGCCCGCTTAGGAAAATAGACTTGGCTAGGTTGGTCGAAGATCAGCTGACCAGGGACTGGGTGATGAGGTTCGGCCAGGAAGTAGTGCTGCAGCGCAAGCATTAGTGCGACGTGATACGCGAGCCAATTGGCGCCGCTGCCAATCTCCCACAGGTAGTCCTCACGCGTTCCCCTAGTCACCTTGACGGTCAGGTCTTCAATCAACAGCCTAATCGGGGCCTCGGGCCACTCCGCGTCAAGCTGCGGAATCAGCCGATTGGCATGATGGGAGACTTGGTGCAACGCGTTGAATAGCTTGCGCTGGATGTCGGCCTCGGAGATCGTCTTTTGCAGCGTTGCAATATCGGCCTGCAGCGAGGTGAGTTCCTGCCGCAAATCCGACGACTGGTCGGCGCGGTCGTAGACGTGCAACGCCTGCTCCAATCGACCGAGGAAGCGCTCAAGCCTATCGAAGCGATTGGCCTCGTCTCGGGCGACGTCAGAGTCCCGTTCCAGCACCGCTATCTCGCTACGGACATCGTTCAACTCAGATAGGACCGCTTCAGCGGCGCCGCGCTGGCGCAGGATTTCCTTGTCAAGCGTGTTAGACATCGCAGGGTGGGTCCGCAGTCGGATCTCCAGACCGCCGAGGTTGTCGCAAAGGGCCAAGACCTTCTCGCGGCCGCCGTCCCCGAGTGCGACCAACGGATCGGCGAACTCGTCGGCCAAGTCCCTCAGCCACGTGGAAAGGTCCAAGCGGTCACGTTGGATGCGCATGGCGTCGCCGTACGCCTCGCTGCTCTCCACCAGACGGCGCAGTTCGTTCAGGCGCTGACGATGCTCGGTAAGTCGCGCGGCGATTTCAGTTTCCGACGCACGAAGGGTTTCCAGACGCGTCAGCACCACATCGATGCCGGCCAGGCTTGGTCGAGCAAGACTTGAGTTGCTGTTCGACACGCGCCGAAGCAGGTCAACAACGTCACTCCAGTCCTTCGGCACTTCAGTGGAGGAATCGACTAGGCCAAGTTCGACTGCCTGACGCAGCCACGCCTCCGCCTCCGCCCGCCAAGCGCCAGTTGCCGACACGATCGCGCGTAGCTCAGCCTCCTTCCGGCGGAGGTTGCGCTGGAGCCGATCGATCTCAAACCGCGCCTGGAGAATCTTTGCCGTGACCGCGCCCAGAACGTACGGGAAGATGGTCTTTAGCTTCTCCCGGTGTTCCGTCGTATCGGCCTTGAAAAACATCACGTCGGGATTGGCGATCACGTTCTGAGGTTGGAACGTGAAGGCCATGAGGTCGCGGAAGCTTGGCCTTTGCTTGAATCCATTCTCTGTACCTGGTTCGAAGTCGAGGTCAGTCAGTCCTGCCAGGCGGTTCATCGCGCGCTTGACCGTGTCGACATTGGTGGTCTTGTCGGTGATCGTCTCCGGAATTTCGACCTGTGCGCCCTCCAGCAGCACCATGTC
>NZ_RZRK01001008.1:0-1901 GCF_003997835.1 Mesorhizobium sp. M7A.F.Ca.CA.004.12.1.1 | reverse complement strand
GTTGTGTACGCGTTGGCAATGGACCGCCTGGTCGAGGGGCATGCCGATCCATATGATGATAGGCCGCACCCGTCGGCGGGCGGCGACGAGCAATGCTTGGAAGCGGCTCATGTCGCGCTCCTTCTCGGCGGCCGGAGCTGCTCGAAAGTCGAGTAGCTGGCCTCGATGCCCACCAACATCATTATGCCGATCAGCGAGGACATGCCAAGCGCCTTGCCGGAGTTCACGCGATCTTGCGGTCATGATGTCCATGGTTGTCGAGCGGCTGCGAGAGCGGAAGCGACAGCCGCCAGGCGGCGAAGCGCAGGCGGATCGCGCCCTTCAGCGTGTCGACCGGGAGGGCCAGCGGCATATCGCGCCCGGCAGGACCGAACGAGAGCCTCGGGCTGGCGGACGCGAGCAGCCGCAGCATGATCATGGCTTCCCACATTGTCGTGCTTCCATTGCATGGTTCGAATTGGCGTCATTCGAACTGGACGTGATTGAAACGAGGGATGGCGGAGATACGCCCGCCATCCCCCGGAGAACCGGCCGGCCCGAGAACGGGTTGGGTACCGGGCCGGCCGGTGCAGTCGGTCAGAGTTGTCAGTCGTTCCCGGGCTGGGGCGAGAGCTGCCTGCCATCGTTGGGCAGGCCTCTGGGGCCGGCTGCATCGTTCGGCGGCCCGCCCCAGGGACCGGGGGGTGATCCATGGGGGCGTTCCGCCGAAGCGAGGACTTCGAGTTGTTCGGGCGTCAGCTTGGCACGCAGTTCCGCGATCGCGTCCTTCAGTTTACCGGCCGAAACCGCGCGGGCGGTGACATCGTCGGCCAGCTTTTCCTGGAACGCGAAAGGATCAGGCTTGCCGCCGGGACCCGCCGCGTCGGGACCCTTCGCTTCAGCACTACCGGGCCGCCCGTGGTTGGGTCGAGGCGGCGAAAGCACCGCCTGCAGCGCGCTGGTGTAGTCGCGCCAGGCGTCGAGTTGTTCGGTGCGGATGCCGACGCGGGTCTCCAGCGCGGCGAGCCGGGCGGCCAGCATGAACTCCGGCGGCGGACCCATGCGGCGGGGGCCAAAGCCCTGTGGGCCGAAACCCTGCGAACCAGGCCGCATCGGTTCATGCGGGCCGGGTCCAGCCATCGGGCCGTGATCTGGGCCGTCCTGCATGGCCACGACAGGTGGCGGCTCGCCTGGTCCGGCGCCGGGATCTGGCTGCGCTGCCAGCGCGGGGTGAATTGCGGCGACGGAAAACAGGCCGAGCGCAAGAAGTCTGCTTCGCATAAAGATGTTCCTTTCTCTCATGCTTCGGACAGTTCAGAGGATAGGAAGCGTCTTTGTCCGCTTCGCGTCGGCGTGTTGCCGAAGGTTTCCGCAAAAGGGCAATTTGTTTCCGAATGTTTCCCTCGGGCCCCCGGAAACGTTCGGTTGCAATTTTCCATGCCGCTCGGGCGCGGCTCCTCCTATAATCGTGGCCAAGGCAAGGGCACGATTGATGCAGTCACAACCCCATATCCTCGTCGTTGACGACGACCGCGAGATCAGGACGCTTCTCCAGCGTTATCTCGACAGCCAGGGCTTTCGCGTCACGGCGGCGGCGGACCGGCGCGAATGCGAGCAACGGCTTGGCTCAGGCCAATTCGACCTGATCGTGCTCGACGTGATGCTGCCGGACGGCTCGGGGCTCGATATCTGCCGCGGCTTGCGCGACCGCAAGCCGCACACCCCGATCATCCTGCTGACCGCGCTGAAGGAAGATGTCGACCGCATCATCGGCCTGGAACTCGGCGCCGACGACTATCTCGGCAAGCCGTTCAACCCGCGTGAGCTCATTGCCCGCATCCGCGCCGTGCTCAGGCGCTCGGCGCCCGAGGAGGCGCGGATGCGGGCAATGAGCTCACGCGGGTTGAACGGCTTGCCGAGAT
>NZ_RZRK01001007.1:0-1904 GCF_003997835.1 Mesorhizobium sp. M7A.F.Ca.CA.004.12.1.1 | reverse complement strand
CCGAGGTACCGATGTTGACATTGGCAATGCCGCAATCCGATCCGTCGACACCCAGGAAACGCTCGGATTCCTGCAGGTCTCGGGTGAAGATCGACGAGGACAGGCCTGCCCCCACGGCATTGTGCTCGTCGAGCACCGCGTCGAAGTCCGAATATTTCATCACGTAGAGGATCGGCGCGAAGGTCTCTTCCGTCACCGGTGACACCTGGCTTGGCATTTCGACCAGCGCCGGGTGCACGTAGTACGCATCCGGATGGCCGTTCTCGACCCGCGTGCCGCCGGTCACCTTGCCGCCATGGGCAGCGGCTTCCTTCAGCGCCTTCTGCATGGCGTCGAAGGCCGCCTTGTCGATCAGCGGCCCGACCAGCGAGGACGTCTCCAGCGGATTGCCGACAGACACACTCTCGTAGGCCTTCTTGAGGCGCGGAACCAAGGCGTCGTAGACGCTGTCATGCACGAACAGGCGCCGCAGCGTCGTGCAGCGCTGGCCGGCCGTGCCCATCGCTCCAAACGCAATCGCACGCAGCGCCATGTCGAGATCGGCGGTCGGGCAGACGATGCCGGCATTGTTGCCGCCGAGTTCCAGCACCGCGCGCGCAAAGCGCTTGGCCAGCCGCGGGCCGACGTCGCGGCCCATGCGGGTCGAGCCGGTTGCCGAAACCAGCGGCACTTTGGGGTGATCGACCAGGATCTCGCCGACGGCGCGGTCGCCGATCAGCACCGGCGCCAGGCCATCAGGTGCGTCCGCGCCGAAGCGCTCGACCGCACGCTTGAAGATAGCCTCGCAGGCAAGTGCGGTCAGCGGCGTCTTTTCCGACGGCTTCCACACCACTGCGTCGCCGCAGACCAGTGCCAGGGCGGCATTCCACGACCACACAGCCACCGGGAAGTTGAAGGCGGAAATGACGCCGACGACGCCGAGCGGATGCCAGGTTTCCATCATCCGATGGCCCGGGCGCTCGGTGGCGATGGTCAGGCCGTACAATTGCCGGGAGAGGCCTACGGCGAAATCGCAGATGTCGATCATCTCCTGCACTTCGCCGAGGCCCTCGGACGGGATCTTGCCGACCTCGATCGAGACCAGCCGGCCAAGCTCGGCCTTGTGCGTACGCAGCTCCTCGCCCAGCAGCCGCACCAGTTCGCCACGCCGCGGGCCTGGCACCATGCGCCAGGCTTGGAAGGCCTTGTGCGCGGCATCAATGATCTTAGCCGCTTCGGCCGGCGAGATCGTCCTCAGCGCCGCGATCTGCTCGCCCGTCACCGGGCTGCGCACGATCAGGTCGCCGCCGACAAGCGTCTCCTTGGCCACACCCAGTTTCGCCAGCAGTTCGGTCGTTTCCTTGCCTATCGTCATTCTTGTCCCTTTCAGATCCAGTCGCTCATAATGCATGTCGCCCAAAAGTGCCCCGCGGTTTTGGGACAACGACATGCACAAAAGGCATGCCGGTCAAAGCCTGGCGTCATGCTGCCCGCGTGCACAAAGGCACCTCAGGCACGATCATCGCGTGGCATTACTCGTTTCAAGGGAAAATCACCACCCCGGCATGGTCTAAGCCCAAACTGCACGATTGAGCCAGATGGGGCAGATGGCGCTCAGTTTGCCTTCTTGGCCGGTGGGCGTACCGCACCGTCCCTGATCAGCCGGTCGATATGCATGCGGATATGTGCCGCTTCCGCCGCCGTGTTAGCAAGCGCTATGGCGCGGTCGAAGGCGACGCGCGCCTCGTCCCCCCGGTCGAGTTGCATCAAGAGGCCCCCCTTGAGGCCGAAAAAATGGAAATAGCCGGAAAGCCGTTCTTCCAGCGGCTCGATCATGGCCAGCGCCTCTGCCGGTCCACGCACCTTCGAGACCGCGACAGCCCGGTTGAGCGTGACCACCGGCGACGGCTGCATCTGCTCCAGCA
>NZ_RZRK01001006.1:0-1907 GCF_003997835.1 Mesorhizobium sp. M7A.F.Ca.CA.004.12.1.1 | reverse complement strand
AAGCAAGGCCGCGCAACAGCGCAAACCCATTCACTTTGCCTGAAGGCTTGTCACTTTCTTCCTCGCTCTTGCAAAAATGCGAAAGAAAATTACATGCGGTTTTCGCATGGCTGCCAAGCCTTGGTCGGCGCGCAATATTTGATGCTCCGGGCTTGACGGTCCGCGGTCTTACGAGTAGAA
This sequence comes from Mesorhizobium sp. M7A.F.Ca.CA.004.12.1.1, assembly GCF_003997835.1. Taxonomy (NCBI): domain Bacteria; kingdom Pseudomonadati; phylum Pseudomonadota; class Alphaproteobacteria; order Hyphomicrobiales; family Phyllobacteriaceae; genus Mesorhizobium; species Mesorhizobium sp. M7A.F.Ca.CA.004.12.1.1. Next base: position 1,727 of record NZ_RZRK01001006.1, on the reverse strand, counting down.
GCCGCCCAGTCAGAACCGATGTGAGGCTCTCCCTTCCGAAGCGACACGCTTTGGAGTTTGCCTCAAACAGGGTTCGTTTTACGAGCGAAAAGACATTTCCGGCGTGCACGAAGCGGCTTCCGCTTCCTCTGCCTTTTGTTCGGGCAAGACCGCGAGGCGCGGCTTATGGCCCGAATTTGCGTATGGAAATGACGCTTTGAGCGGCCCTGACCGGGCGAGACACGGAATTGAGAGACAAGAGGGTTTAATGCCTACCGTCAACCAGCTGATCCGCAAGCCGCGCATTGCGCCGGTGAAGCGCAACAAGGTCCCGGCCATGCAGCAGAACCCGCAGAAGCGGGGCGTCTGCACGCGCGTCTATACAACGACGCCGAAGAAGCCGAACTCGGCGCTGCGCAAGGTGGCCAAGATCCGCCTGACCAATGGTTTTGAAGTGATCGGGTACATCCCCGGCGAAGGCCACAACCTTCAGGAACACTCCGTGGTGATGATCCGCGGCGGCCGCGTCAAGGATCTTCCGGGCGTTCGCTACCACATCATCCGCGGCGTGCTCGACACGCAGGGTGTGAAGAACCGCAAGCAGCGCCGTTCGAAGTACGGCGCCAAGCGTCCGAAGTAAGGGGCGTCCGAAGTAAGATTTTCCGGCCTTGGCGCTCCTTGGGTGCGTCGGGTTATGAGATTGAGAGACAAAAACCATGTCGCGTCGTCACAGTGCAGAAAAGCGTGAGATCAATCCGGACCCGAAGTTCGGCGATCTGATCGTCACCAAGTTCATGAACGCCGTCATGTATGACGGCAAGAAGTCGGTCGCCGAGACCATCGTCTACGGCGCGCTCGACCAGGTTCAGTCGAAGACCAAGCAGGAGCCGGTCACCGTCTTCCATCAGGCGCTCGACAATGTCGCGCCGCATGTTGAAGTGCGTTCGCGTCGTGTCGGTGGCGCCACCTACCAGGTTCCGGTCGACGTGCGCCCCGAGCGCCGCCAGGCATTGGCCATTCGCTGGCTGATCGCTGCGGCCCGCAATCGCAATGAGACCACGATGGTCGACCGCCTCTCCGGCGAGCTGATGGATGCGGCCAACAACCGCGGCACGGCTGTCAAGAAGCGTGAAGACACCCACAAGATGGCTGAAGCCAACCGCGCTTTCGCGCACTACCGCTGGTAAAGCGCGAACGAGACTGAGAGGCAGCTACGATGGCCCGCGAATACAAAATCGAAGACTACCGCAATTTCGGTATCATGGCGCATATTGACGCCGGCAAGACGACGACCACCGAGCGCGTCCTCTACTACACGGGCAAGTCGCACAAGATCGGCGAAGTCCACGACGGCGCTGCCACCATGGATTGGATGGAGCAGGAGCAGGAGCGCGGCATCACGATCACCTCCGCCGCGACCACGACCTTCTGGAAGGCTCGTGACGGCAAGATGCACCGCTTCAACATCATCGACACCCCCGGCCACGTCGACTTCACCATCGAAGTCGAGCGTTCGCTGCGCGTGCTCGACGGCGCCATCGCGCTGCTCGATGCCAATGCCGGCGTTGAGCCGCAGACCGAGACCGTCTGGCGCCAGGCCGACAAGTACCGCGTTCCGCGCATGATCTTCTGCAACAAGATGGACAAGATCGGCGCCGACTTCTACCGCTCGGTCGAGATGATCGGTTCGCGCCTCGGTGCGCATGCCGTTGTCATGCAGCTGCCGATCGGCGCCGAGACCTCGTTCA
>NZ_RZRK01001005.1:0-1908 GCF_003997835.1 Mesorhizobium sp. M7A.F.Ca.CA.004.12.1.1 | reverse complement strand
GATCGTCACCTACACCTTGCCAAAACCTTCCGGCTCCCTGCCGCCCGCCGTCCAGAAGAACTGGGAAACCTTCATCGCCGGCGTCGCCGCCCATGAGAAGGTGCATGGCGCCAGCATGGTCCAGATGGTCCACGACATCCAAGCCGCGACGAACGGCCTGACCGTCGCCGACGATCCCAAATGCAGCAAGACAAGGGCCGAGGTGGTGAAGCGGCTTGACGCGATCTCGAAGGCGCGGGTGCTGGCAAGCCGCGATTTCGACCGCGTCGAATTCGGCGATGGCGGCAATTTACAGAAACTGGTTTTTTCGCTCGTGACCGGCCCCTGACTGGCGCGGACCGCAGTCCGAAGTTGGCGGCAGTGCTATCTTCGACCGCTGGCGCCGGCCGCTTCGCCCAGCTCACCGCGTTTCCGCACTCGCCCTCAGCTCCGCCCGCTTCTCGTCCGAGACGACGGCCAGATCCAGCACCTTCTGCAATTCGGCGGCATGGCGGAAGGACGGTTCGGCCTGCGCGCCGGATCGCACCGCGTCAGTGAAACGCTGGTAGTTGGTCGGCACCGTGCCGGCGTCGAGCTCTTCCCATATGGCGTTCTCGACGTTTTCGCCGATGCAGGCCTTGAGCGTCGAACCATCCAGATTGTGCACCACTTCGATGCCGCCCTTCTCGCCATAGATGCGCAGGCGCAGCTCGTTGAGATGGCCAGTCGCCCAGCGGCTGGCATGCACCACGCCGAAGGCGCCGTTGGAAAAGTCCAGCGTCATGGCGAAGCTGTCATTGGCGTCTAGCCCGTAGTCGCCGATGCGGTTGCCGGGCGCCTTGTCGAAGGCGCGCAGCCGGCAGAAGACATGGTCGATGTCGACGGCTGCGCCATAGCTGGCGAAATCGAGGATGTGGATGCCGACATCGCCAAGCACGCCATTGGAGCCGTGGCCGCGTGACAGGCGCCACAGCCATTTCGGATCGGTGCGCCAGTCGCCCCAGAATTTCGACACCAGCCAGCTTTGCAGGTAGGACGCCTCGACATGCCTGACGGTGCCGATCTCGCCCGCCTGCACCATCTGGCGGGCCTTCTGCAGCGCCGGCACATTGCGATAGGTGAGGTTCACCATGTTGACGATGCCGGCGGCCTCGGCGGCGTCGGCCATCTCGGTCGCCTTGCCATAGTTTTCGGCCAGCGGCTTCTCGCACAGCACCGGCTTGCCGGCGGCGACCAGCGCCATGGTGGTCGGGTGGTGGATGCGGTCCGGCGTGACATTGGCCACCGCGTCGAACTCACCCCATGTCAGCGCCTCATCCAGCGCGGTAAAGCGGTTGGGAATGTCAAAACTGTCGGCGAACTCGCCGACCCGTGCCGGATCGACATCGACCGCGCCGACGATGTCGACGCCGTCGATGGCGGTGAAGCGCCGCGCATGTTCCTGCGCCATCCAGCCGGTGCCGAGTATCAAAAGCCGCATTCTTTGCTCCTTGGGGTGAGATGCCGGGATCCCCCCGGCCGACGCCCTCAAATAGCGCGTATGATGCCGCCGTCGACCCGGATGTTCTGGCCGGTGATGTAGCCGGCGCCTTCGGACGCCAGGAAGGCGATGGTCGCGGCGATTTCTTCCGAGGTGCCGTAGCGCTGCATCGGCACACTGTCGCGGCGTTCTTCTGTGGCCGGCAGGCTGTCGATCCAGCCGGGCAGCACGTTGTTCATGCGCACATTGTCGGCGGCGTAGGTGTTGGCGAAGATCTTGGTGTAGGCGGCAAGCCCGGCACGGAACACCGCGGACGTCGGGAACATCGGGCTCGGCTCGACCACCCAGGCCGTCGAGATGTTGATGATGGCCCCACCCTTCTGCTTGACCATCTGCGGCGCCACGATGCGCACCGGACGGATGACGTTCAGCAGATAGACATCCATGCC
>NZ_RZRK01001004.1:0-1908 GCF_003997835.1 Mesorhizobium sp. M7A.F.Ca.CA.004.12.1.1 | reverse complement strand
AAGCCCTTGAGCTTCTGGATCATCGGCTTGTCATCAGGAGAGATGCCGAGCTTGGCCACAAGCGCGTTTTCGGCGAGCTTGGGATAATTTGCCTTGATCAGAACGCTCGGATCGGTTGCACGCTTGCCGGAAGGATCGATCACCTTCTCGTCGAACGAGATCGGCAGTGATACCGTCGTCTGCCAGAAGGCGGTGTAGCCTTTCGAGACGATGGTGATCAGCATGATTGCCAGGAACGCCAGGCCTACGGAAATCGCCACGACGCCATAGAAGCGGAAACGGCGTTCGGCGGCGTAACGGGCCTTCAGGCCGATGTCGCGGCGCGGATGGGCCGCCGCCCTGACCATCGTATCCATGGAAATGTCGGTCATTCGTACTGCTCCCGATATTTGCGCACGATGTAGAGCGCGACGATGTTCATCACCAACGTCAGCGCGAACAGCGTCAGGCCGAGTGCGAAGGCGACCAGCGTCTGCGGCGAATTGAACTCGAGGTCGCCGGTGAGCTGGTTGACGATCTTGACGGTGATGGTCGTCATCGCCTCGAACGGGTTGATGGTGAGGTTGGCGGCGACGCCCGCCGCCAGCACGACAATCATCGTTTCGCCGATGGCGCGCGAGGCGGTCAGCAGGATGGCGCCGACGATGCCGGGCAGTGCAGCCGGCAGGATCACCCGCTTGATCGTCTCGGAGCGGGTCGCGCCGAGGCCAAGCGACCCGTCGCGCATGGCGCGCGGCACCGCGGTTATGATGTCGTCCGAGAGAGAGGACACGACCGGGATCAGCATGACGCCCATGACCAGGCCGGCGGTGAAGATGCTCTGGCCCTGGATGAAGGGCGAACCGCCGGTCAGCGCCGCGGACAGGTCGCGCAGGAACGGCCCAAGCGTGACGACGGCGAAGATGCCGTAGACGATGGTCGGTATGCCGGCCAGAAGTTCAAGCGCCGGCTTAACCACCGAGCGCACCTTGGGCGTTGCATATTCGGCCATGTAGACAGCCGACATCAGCCCGACCGGCACCGCAACCAGCAGCGCGACGGCGGCGATGTAGAGCGTGCCCGCAAGAAGCGGGATCAGGCCGAATTGGCCCTGGCTGCCGCCCGAACCGGCAGCGGCAAAACGCGGATCCCAGACGGTGCCGAAGAAGAAACTCATCGGCGAGACGCTTTCGAAGAAGGTGATCGTCTGGAACAGCATCGAAAGCACGATGCCGATGGTTGTCAGGATGGCGATGGTGGAGGCGGCAAGCAGCCCCCACAGCATCAGCCTCTCGACATTGTTGCGGGCCCTGGCGCGCGGCTCGATCTGCCTGAGCGCATAGAAGGCGCCGGCGATCGAGGAAACGAGAATGACAATGGCGCCGAACAGGCCGAGCCGGTCCTGGACCTTGTTCGCCTCGACGGCGATCGGGATCATGTAATCCTGCGTGTCGCTCGCCAGTGCCACACCCTTGGCGGCGAGCAGCGGCTGCAGCTCGGCAAAGCTGGCAGGCATTGCGGCCAGTGTGCCGGCATCGAGTTTGCGCAGGCCCCTGGCGAGGCTCTTTACGAGGCTGACATCCAGTGCCTCACTGGCAACCTTGCTGTCGACGGTGCGCTCGGGCAAGGCAGTGTGAATGTGTCGGTCAAGATAGACGGAAGACCCGACGGTCCAGACGGCAAGCAGCAAAAGAGCAGGCAGAACGGCGAGCAGGAAGGCCCACCAGCCATGATAGTGGGCGCGCGAATGCGGCTTGACCTTGCCATTGTCCTGGGCCGCGGCACGTTGCCGACCGATGAAAAAGGCAACCAGGCCGACGGCAACGACGATGGCCAGTACGAGCAAGGACGACATGGACCCACCCCAAGAGAAATTCTTACGCAGCCGCCATTGCGGCCTGCGATGAAACCGGGGCGCGGGATTTGGCC
>NZ_RZRK01001003.1:0-1911 GCF_003997835.1 Mesorhizobium sp. M7A.F.Ca.CA.004.12.1.1 | reverse complement strand
CAGCCAGTTGGCGGTGCCGATGTTCTTGGCGCCGACCGAGATCAGCACGCCCCAGCTGGTCATCGGCTCCTGCACGCCGAGGCCGAGAAACGACAGGAAGCTTTCCAGGATGATGACCTGAGGCACCAGCAGCGTCATGTAGATCACCACCGGGCCGAGCAGGTTGGGGATGACGTGGCGCAGCAGGATACCGCGCTGGCCGACACCCATGGCTTCCGCCGCCTGGACATATTCCTGCCGGCGGATCGACAGCGCCTGGCCGCGCACGATGCGCGCCATGTCGAGCCACAGCACGGCGCCGACCGCCAGGAACATCAGCACGAAGTTGCGGCCGAAAAACACTACCAGCATGATGACGAAGAAGATGAAGGGCAAGGAATAGAGCACGTCGACGATGCGCATCATCACCTCGTCGACCTTGCCGCCGGCAAAGCCGGCAGCGGCCCCGTAGACCACGCCGATGACCACCGCCACGACACCCGCGAGCAGGCCGATGGCCAGCGATATGCGCCCGGCCATCAGCGTGCGCGACAACAGATCCCGGCCGGTGTTGTCGGTGCCGAACAGGAAATACTGCTGCTTGATCGAGGCGCTCATCGTCACTTCGAGACCGTCGGGCGACTTGCTCTCGATCTTGGTGCCGTCAAAGGCATCGGAACGGTCGAGATAACGGATATTGCGATCGTCGATCGGCCTGGTCGACTTGACGGTGACGAAGACCTGGTTGCCTTCCTGCCGCCACTCCTTGATGTCGACCCGCATGCGCTTGATCGCTTCGGTAAGCGCCGTCTCGATCATGTCGGCCTTCGGATAGGCTGACAGGCTTGGCGGCATACGCACATAGTCGGCATAGATGGTGGTGTATTGATGCGGCACGAACCACGGTCCGAACACGCTGACGACACCGATCAGGGCAAGGTAGTACAGGCTGAACATGGCGGCGCGATTGGCCTTGAGCCGCGCCCAGGCATCCCCCCAGAGCGAACGGCCGATGACGGTGGGGGCTGTGGCTGCGATGTCAGTCATAGCGCACCCTCGGATCGACGACCGCGTACATGACGTCGACGATCAGGTTGAAGACAATGGTAAAGATGGCGATCACCACCACCGTTCCCATCACCAGCGTGTAGTCACGATTGAGCGCGGCATCGACGAAATAGCGGCCGACGCCTGGAATGGAGAAGATCGTCTCGACAATGACCGAGCCGGTCAGCAATGCCGCCGCCGCCGGACCGGTGAAGGAGACGATCGGCAGGATGGCACCGCGCAGCGCGTGCTTGACCACCACCGACCAATCGGACAGGCCGAGCGCGCGCGCCGTGCGGATGTGGTGGGACCGCAAGGATTCGATCATCGAGCCACGCATCAGCCGGGCGACGATGGCGATCTGCGGCAGAGCGAGCGTCAACACCGGACCGACCTTGTTGATGAAAGCGCCATCGCCCCACCCACCGATCGGCAGCAGCCTCCAGGTCAGCCCGAACAGGAGTTGGATCACCGGCGCGATGACGAAGGTTGGGATAGTGCTGCCGGCCGTCGCCAGCGCGATCACCGTATAGTCGCCAAGCTTGTTCTGGTTAAGCGCCGCAATGGTGCCGAGCACACAACCGAGTAGCAGCGCCAGGACGAGCGCCGAGGCGCCGAGCTGAACCGATATAGGCAGGCCCTTGGCGAAGAGTTCGGTGACGGTGAAATCCGGCATGTTGTAGCTCGGGCCGAAATTGCCGCGCAGCAGATTGCCGAGATAATGGACGAATTGCAGCCAGAGCGGGTCGTTGAGGCCGAACTGGGCTTCGAGATTGGCCTTGATCTCGGGGCTCAGCCCCCGCTCCTGGTTGAATGGGCCGCCCGGCGCGACGCGCATCAGGAAAAACGCCATGGTCACGATGACGAACAGCGTCGGGATGGCGG
>NZ_RZRK01001002.1:0-1918 GCF_003997835.1 Mesorhizobium sp. M7A.F.Ca.CA.004.12.1.1 | reverse complement strand
GATCTATCTGCTGAAAGTGCCGACCAACGTCGTCATCGGCACCTCGCTGTTCCAGATCATCTTCACCTCCGCCTATACGACGCTGGTCCACGCCACCACCAACCAGACGGTCGACGTCGTGCTGGCCTTCCTGCTGATGGCGGGCGGCGTCGCCGGTGCGCAGTACGGCGCCAAGGCAGGCCAGCGGCTGCGCGGCGAGCAACTCAGGGCCTTGCTGGCGCTGCTGGTGCTGGCGGTGGCGATACGATTGGCGATCGATCTTTTCGTCACCCCGCCCAACCTCTATTCGCTGTCTGCCGCGGGCCTCAACTGATGAAGGCTCGCAACACATTCGCAACCGCCATTCTCCTGACGCTGCTTGCGGCCGCCGTGCCGGCGAAGGCACAGGTTCCGCTGACCGAAGGCATCCAGATCGGTCTCTCCACCGATAATGTCTCGATCACCGCCGGCTTTTCCGGGGCCGACCTGACCATTTTCGGTTCGCTGGAAAACCCGGATCCACTTGTCGCGCGCCAAGGCCGCTACGACGTCATCGTCGTGCTCGAAGGTCCGCCCAAACCGGTGGTGGTGCGCCGCAAGGACAGGGTGCTAGGCGTCTGGGTCAATCTGGATTCCGAGACCTTCGAGAACGTGCCGGTCTCCTATTCGGTGGCGACGACGCGGCCGCTGCAGGACATCACCGAACCCAACAGCTACAAGCAGCTGTCGCTCGGCGCCTCCAACCTCTACATGCAGCCCGCCGATGCCGGCGACAGCCCGGCGACGATCGAGGAATTCACGGCCGCACTGCGGGAGCGCAAGTCGGCGACCGGCCTCTACAGCGAGAATGTCGGCGGCGTGCAATTCCTGTCGCAGAACCTGTTCCGCGCCACAGTGAGGCTGGCGCCAAATGTGCCAGTTGGAACCCATAAAGCCCGCGCGTTCCTGTTCAAGAGCGGCCTGTTCATCAAGGAAAGCTCGGCCCAGCTCGAAATCCGCAAATCCGGTTTTGAACAGTCGATCTTCCGTATCGCCCACAATTATTCGTTCCTCTATGGCGTCTTCGCGATATCGCTGGCCATGCTGACCGGCTGGCTTGGAAGGCTGATCTTCCGGCGGGATTAATGCATGTCGCCCAAAGGTGGCCCCGCTTTTGGGCGAGCGACATGCATCGAATCAAGACCTGAAGTGCGTCGCGTGAATCCACTCAAACGCGACGCACTTCAGAACTTTTCCCGAAAAGTGGTTTCCCTTTACCGGGGCATGCGGTAGACCGCGCTCCCCAGCCAAATGGCAGACACAAACAATTCGGTTCGGCAGCGCAGCCCGTCCCCGGGCAGCGCGCGATTTCTCGGCGCCTGTCGGCTCGCCGACGACAAATACAGGAACTTGTCATGCGACCAGCCTTCGGCGGCATCGACTTCGGCACTTCGAACTCCACCGTTGGCGTGGTCCGCAACGGGCAGCCGCGCCTCGTCGCCCTGGAGGACGGCCAGGTGACACTGCCCAGTGCCGTGTTCTTCAACTTCGAGGACAACCGCACCTGCTTTGGCCGTCACGCCATCGCCAACTACACCGACAGCATCGAAGGCCGGCTGATGCGTTCGCTGAAGAGCGTGCTCGGCAGTTCGCTGGCCCATGAAAAGACCCGCATCAAATCGCGGTCGATCGGCTTCATGGACATCGTCGGCATGTTCCTCGGACATCTCAAGATGAGGCTGGAAGCAGATGCCGGCGATACGGTCGAGACCGTCGTTCTTGGCCGGCCGGTGCAATTCGTCGACGACGATGCCGAGGCCGACGCGAAGGCGCAAAGCGAACTCGAGAACGCCGCCCGTGGCCAGGGCTTCAAGCACATCGCTTTCCAGTTCGAGCCGATCGCGGCGGCGCTCGACTACGAACAAAAGGTGACATGCGAGGAACTGGCGCTGATCATCGA
>NZ_RZRK01001001.1:0-1918 GCF_003997835.1 Mesorhizobium sp. M7A.F.Ca.CA.004.12.1.1 | reverse complement strand
GTCCAAAGGGACCCAGCGGGCCACAGGGCTCGCCTCCCGATCTCGAAGACATCATCCGCCGCGGCCAGGACCGGCTGCGGCGCGCTCTTCCGGGTGGCGGCGGCGCGAGCCCGGCTATCTTCGCGCTGATCGCGGCTGCACTTGTGGTGCTGTGGGCGTTCAAGGCGGTTTATACCGTGCAGCCCGACGAGGTCGCGGTCGAATTGCGCTTCGGCAAGCCGAAGACCGAACTGTCGCAGCCTGGCCTGCATTTCCATTGGTGGCCGCTCGAAACCGTCGAGACGGCCAAGATTTCCGAGCAGCTCGTCGATATCGGCGGCGGCGGCGCGACGAGTGGCAACACGTCCGGGCTGATGCTTACCGGCGACCAGAACATCGTCAACGTCCAGTTCTCGGTGGCCTATCAGGTCTCCGACCCGAGCGCATATCTGTTCGATGTGTCCGATCCCGACGGTATGCTGCGGCAGGTTGCCGAAAGCGCCATGCGTGAAGCCGTCGGCCGCCGGCCGGCGCAGGATATCTTCCGCGACGACCGCCAGGGCATTGCCGCCTCGGTGCGTGAAATCATCCAGACGACGCTGGACGGCTACAAGGCCGGTCTCAACGTCAACGCCGTCTCGATCGAGGATGCGGCACCGCCACGCGAAGTGGCCGATGCGTTCGACGAAGTGCAGCGCGCCGAGCAGGACGAGGACAAGTTCGTCGAGCAGGCCAACCAGTACTCCAACCAGAAGCTCGGCCAGGCGCGCGGCGAGGCCGCACAGATTCGCGAAGACGCGGCCGCCTACAAGAACCGGGTCGTGCAGGAAGCCGAGGGTGAGGCCCAGCGCTTCATCTCGGTCTATGACGAATATGCCAAGGCGCCCGATGTAACGCGCAAGCGCCTCTACCTGGAAACCATGGAGAAGGTTCTGAAGGATTCGAGCAAGGTCATCGTCGAGCAGGGCAACGGGCAAGGGGTCGTTCCCTATCTGCCGCTGCCGGCATTGCAACCGAAAGCGCCGGCACCCGCTGCGCCCAGTGGCGTTACGGGAGGTAACCAGTGATGGCCAACCGTCTTCCCATCATCGTCGTCGCAGCAGCGGTTATCCTGTTCCTGCTCTATTCGTCGGTCTTCGTGGTCAATGCGCGTCAGCAGGCGCTGGTGCTCAGGTTCGGCGAGATCGTCGACGTCAAGAGCGAACCCGGCATCTACTTCAAGGCGCCGTTCTCGTTCTTCGACGCCGACACCGTGCAACTGATCGAGAACCGGGTGCTGCGCTTCGACCTCGACAACATCCGCGTCCAGGTGTCAGGCGGCAAGTTCTATGAGGTCGACGCCTTCATCGCCTACCGCATCTCGGATCCGCGGGTCTTCCGCTCCACCGTGTCGGGTCAGATCGAACTGGCAGAAGCCCGGCTCAGGACGCGTCTCGACGCTGCCTTGCGCCGTGTCTACGGTCTGCGTGATTTCGAGGCCGCACTTTCCGAACAGCGCACCGTGATGATGCGCGAAGTCCGCGACCAGCTCAGGCCCGACGCCACCTCGCTCGGCCTGCAGATCGAGGATGTCCGTATCCGCCGCACGGATCTCACGGCCGAAGTCTCGCAGCAGACCTTCGACCGCATGAAGGCGGAACGCCTGGCGGAAGCTGCGCGGCTGAGGGCGCGCGGCAATGAAGCGGCACAGCGCATCACCGCCCGCGCCGATCGCGAAGTGGTCGAGATCGTCGCCGAAGCGCAGAAAGAGTCGGAAATCCTGCGCGGCGAGGGCGAAGCCCAGCGCAGCGCCACCTTCGCGGGAGCCTATCAGCGCGATCCGGCCTTCTTCGACTTCTACCGGTCGATGAATGCCTATGGCACGGCGCTGGACAACACCGGAACGACGATGGTGCTGTCGCCGAACTCGGAGTTCTTCCGCTTCTTCCGCAATCCTGAC
>NZ_RZRK01001000.1:0-1919 GCF_003997835.1 Mesorhizobium sp. M7A.F.Ca.CA.004.12.1.1 | reverse complement strand
GTCGATAGCGCCGGCTATGCGGTGGCCGACGGTGGCTTCAACGCGACGCTGCGCGACTATGGCCGCTTCGGCCAGCTGATCCTCGACAATGGTGGCGGCGTCGTGCCGGCCGGCTGGGTCGAGGCGACGCGCAACGGCAGGCATGGGCCGGACTTCAGCCCCAGCCTGCCGGAGGGCAGCTATCGCAACCAGTTCTGGATCGAGGATCCGCGCTCGCGCGCACTGATGTGCCGCGGCGTGTTCGGTCAGATGATCCATATCGACTGGAACACCGGAATGGTCGTGGTGAAGCTTTCGACCTGGCCGGATTTCGCCAATGGTGCCTATTCCATAGCGACGCTGAAGGCCGTGCACGCTATCGCCACGGCACTTCGCTGAGCCCCCACAAAGAAAAAACGACCCGGAAGGAAACGCCATGACCGGCAAGACCGTGTTCGAGACCCGCTATGGCTTCCGGCGCAACCAGGTGGTGCTCGCCAACTGGCGCGAGAACCCCTTCAACCGGTGGTCGTTCCAGAACCTCGGCGAACTGGTGCCGACCGCCCGCGTGGCGGCGACGTCGGGCGTTGTCGAAACCCCCGTGCGCGATATGGGCGGCCTGCTCGGCGAAAAGGTCGCGATCGCCGGCACATCGGAGACAGTGGCTGAATTTCTCGCGCGTTCGAGCACCGACGCACTGACGGTGATGAAAGACGGCAAGATCGTCGGCGACTGGTTCGCCCCGCATATGGATTTCGGCGCCCGCCACATCATCTTTTCGATCAGCAAGTCGCTGACCGCCATCATTGCCGGCATTCTGGAAGGCGAGGGCGTATTCGACCCGGAAGCGCCGGTGACGGCCTACATCCCTGAAGCCGCCGGCTCGGCCTATGGCGATGCGAGCGTGCGGCATGTGCTCGACATGAGCGTCAGCCTCGATTTCGAGGAAGCCTATCTCGATCCGGAGAGCGCTTTCGCCCGCTATCGTCGCGCCACGCTGTGGAATCCGGGCGGCGGCACGGAGAGCCTGCGCGAATTCATTTTGACCTTGCAACGCCTTGCAGAGCCGCATGGCCAGACCTTCCGCTACCGCTCGCCGAATTCCGACCTGCTCGGACTGCTGCTCGAGCGCGCGTCGGGCCAGCGGTTCACCGACCTGATGCGCGAGAAGCTGTGGCTGCCGCTCGGCGCTGTCGGCGAAGCCTCGATCGGCGTCGACATGGAAGGCACGGCGCGCACGGCCGGCGGTATTTCGGTGACGCCGCGCGACCTGGCGCGTGTTGGCGAGATGATGCGGCAAGGCGGGGTGGCCAATGGCCGCCGCATCGTGCCGGAAGCCTGGGTGCGCGATACGGTTGCTAGCGGCGGCAGTTCCGACGCTTGGCAGCGCGGCGCGATGCAGCCGCTGTTCCCGAAGGGCCGCTATCGCAACAAATGGTACCAGACGGGCTTGCCGAACGGCGCCTATTGCGGCATCGGCATTCATGGCCAGTGGCTGTATGTCGATCCCAGGACCAAAGTGGTGATCGCCAAGATGTCGTCGCAGCCCGAGCCGGTCGACGATCCGCTCGATGTCGAGATCGTCGCCTTCTTCGAGGCGCTGAGCCGGATGGTCTGATCCTCGCTTGGCCGCCACATTAGCGCGCGCTTTCCTGTGGACCCGCCGGGCTCATGGAAACGCGGCGGTTGGCGGACCGGACGTCTGCGCCTATGGTCGCCGCTCTTTGGACGAGAGCAGGTACGACATGGCATCCGACATCAAGCGCATTGCAGCCATCATCGCGGCCGAGATCAGCGCGCGGCCCGAACAGGCGGCCGCGGCGATTGAACTGCTCGATGAGGGCGCGACAGTGCCGTTCGTGGCGCGCTACCGCAAGGAAGTCACCGGCGGGCTCGACGACACGCAATTGCGCGATCTTGCCGAACGCCTTGCCTATCTG